>CAYPDC010000091.1:0-16533 GCA_964409355.1 uncultured Cyanobacterium sp. | reverse complement strand
CCTGAAACCTGCAACCCGAAACCTGAAACCTACCTAAATCAACAATTCTTATATCCAACTGAGGTAAATTAAGTATTACTAAATTCATGGTTTATACTTCTGGCGTTTGAGCTTACTATTTTCAATGTTTCAATCAGATGTGGGGAATCTGGGTTAAAGCGTTAATTTACTCCTTACTTCTCACTCCTCACTTTTTAGTGACATTGTCAAAAACCTACTGCTTTTGTCAGGGGGTTTTTACACCCACAAAAAGTATGGTAATCAATAAACCTAAAAATTCTTAACATAAGTTAACATAGAATTAATAATTGAGAAAAAAAAAGCTCAAAGCTCAGATTGATAAAAGTTATTGATAAAATAAATACAAATATAACAGGAGGCTATAAAAAGCGTGAGCAAAAATAATAAAAAATGGCGTAATGTTGGACTATACGCAATCTTAGCAGTAGTGGTTGTGGCTTTAGGTACTGCTTTTTTAGATCGCCCTCAAACTGATCAGTTAAGTTGGAAATACAGTCAGTTTATTGATGAGGTTCAAGGGGATAAGGTAGAAAGAGTTAATTTAAGTGCCGATCGCTCCATTGCCATCGCAACTGCCAGAGATGGACAACGTTTCACCGTTAATTTACCTAATGACCCTGAATTAATCGATATTTTGTCTAATAATGGAGTTGATATTTCCGTTTTACCTCAAAGTGACGATAGTTTTTGGTTCAGAGCCTTAAGTAGCCTATTTTTCCCCGTTTTACTCTTAGTAGGTTTATTTTTCTTACTCCGTCGAGCATCTAGTGGACCTGGATCTCAAGCGATGAACTTCGGTAAATCCAAAGCCAGAGTACAAATGGAACCTCAAACCCAAGTTACTTTCGGTGATGTAGCAGGAATTGAACAGGCAAAATTAGAATTGACTGAAGTGGTGGACTTCTTGAAAAATGGTGAACGTTTCACTGCCATCGGTGCAAAAATCCCCAAAGGTGTCTTATTAGTAGGACCTCCGGGGACTGGTAAAACCCTTTTAGCCAAAGCCGTTGCCGGGGAAGCCGGTGTGCCTTTCTTCAGCATCTCTGGTTCTGAATTTGTGGAAATGTTTGTCGGTGTGGGAGCTTCCCGGGTTCGTGACTTGTTTGAACAGGCTAAACAAAACGCTCCTTGTATCGTCTTTATCGATGAAATTGATGCGGTTGGTCGTCAAAGAGGTGCAGGTTTAGGCGGTGGTAACGATGAAAGAGAACAAACCTTAAACCAATTATTAACCGAAATGGATGGTTTTGAGGGCAATACTGGTATCATTATCATTGCCGCAACTAACCGCCCTGATGTTCTTGATGCGGCGTTATTACGTCCGGGAAGATTCGATCGTCAAGTCGTGGTCGATCGCCCCGATTATGCAGGACGGAGTGAAATCCTCAATGTTCATGCCCGTGGTAAAACCTTAGCGGCGGATGTAGAATTAGACAAAATTGCTCGTCGTACCCCCGGATTCACTGGTGCGGATTTATCTAATCTGCTCAATGAAGCGGCGATTTTAGCGGCAAGACGCAACCTAACCGAGATTTCCATGGATGAAATCAATGATGCGATCGACCGTGTTTTAGCAGGTCCTGAGAAGAAAAACCGTGTGATGAGCCAAAAACGTAAAGAATTAGTAGCTTATCACGAAGCAGGACACGCTTTAGTAGGTGCATTAATGCCCGACTATGATCCTATTCAAAAAATTAGCATCATTCCCCGTGGTCGTGCAGGTGGTTTAACTTGGTTCACCCCTAGTGAAGATCGTATGGAATCTGGTTTATACTCCCGTTCTTACCTCCAAAATCAAATGGCGGTAGCATTGGGCGGACGTATTGCCGAGGAAATCGTGTTCGGGGAAGAAGAAGTAACCACTGGTGCATCTAACGACTTACAACAAGTAGCCAGAGTGGCTCGTCAGATGATTACCCGTTTTGGTATGAGTGAGCGCTTAGGACCTGTAGCATTAGGTCGTCAAAATGGTAATGTGTTCTTAGGTCGTGATATTGCGTCCGATCGAGACTTCTCTGATTCTACGGCGGCTATGATCGATGAAGAAGTGAAAAAATTGGTCGATGTGGCTTATCAACGGGCAAAAGACGTTTTACAAGGTAATCGTGCAGTTTTAGACAAATTAGCCGAGATGCTTGTGGAAAAAGAAACCGTTGACGCAGAAGAATTACAAGAGTTGTTAAATAACAACGATGTTAAATTAGCTGCGATCGTCTAGTTTATTCAACATCTCCAATAATACGACATTTGAAGGGCTTAAGCCCTTACTACGAGCCTTTGGTAGTTCGGGCTTCTAGCCCCATTGTTGGAGATGTCTATTAATTAATCAATCAAGGTGCTGAAAAACAATAAAATCAATAAACATAAGTTTTTTATCAATTCTTTAACCTAACACCTAACACACTTCGGCTACCCTCAGTGCATCGCCTGATACCTGACACCTTTCATCACTTAAGATTTTATGTCGAACTCAGGTTATATCGGTAAAAACTTTTTTCTCCATCGGTGATAACTTTTACCTAAACCTTTACGACTTAAAGAATATGATATATTAGCCCGATCTAAAATCCATTGAATATAAGTATTGCTGTTTGGTCCGGGATAATAACGATATAAATAATTATAGGGGTAAATTTCGGGGGTTTTTCGGATGATTAATTGCAAATTATGGGCTTTTTCTCCTTGCCAAATATTTTCCCTCCAACTATGCCCATTTCCTACCCCTTGAATGGGATTGAGGAGATTTTTGTGCAAATGCCCCCAACTACTGCTAACAAGGCTCTGATTTTGCCAAATTTCCCATCTTTCCAATTCTTGATCATGAATGATAAACCAATAATGAACTGCGATCGCGCCTAGATAGGGAATTTTTGCCGCCCTTAGTTCTACTTTTTCCGTCATAGTCAATATTATGGATGAGGGGATGGGGAGATGGGGAGAAATTGTCTCTAACGCCGAACGGTTATCGAGCGTAGTCGAGATGCCGAACCACGAACTCGGAACTCTAAATTTACTGGTGTTTTCTAAAAGCAAGGGTGACATTATGCCCACCAAAGCCAAAAGAGTTAGATAAAGCTACATCCACCGTTAATTTACGACTCTCATGGGCGACATAATCCAAATCACATTCAGGATCAGGATTTTGTAAGTTGATTGTCGGTGGAACAATATCGGAGGTGATCGCCATTACTGTGGCGACAGCCTCAATCCCACCAGATCCGCCCAACAAATGCCCTGTCATGGATTTAGTGGAACTGACAGCAATCTTATAGGCATGATCCCCTAAAGCCCGTTTAATCGCCTTAGTTTCCGTTGTATCATTAGCAGGGGTGCTTGTACCGTGAGCATTGATATAGGATACTTGATCAGGGGTTAAACCACCATCTTTTAAAGCGAGTTCGATCGCCCTTGTCGCACCTAAACCTTCAGGCACCGGGGCAGTCATGTGGTAGGCATCACAAGTCATACCGTAACCCACCATTTCCCCGTAAATTTTTGCACCCCGTGCGATCGCGCTTTCCCTTTCCTCTAAAATGAGGATACCACAACCTTCACCCATGACAAAACCATCTCGATCAAGATCAAAAGGACGACTAGCAGATTCAGGGCTATCATTACGAGTAGAAAGAGCTTTAGCGGAAGCAAAACCTGCCATAGCTAGAGGGGTAATAGCGGCTTCCGTGCCACCGCAAATCATCGCCTTAGCATAGCCCGACTGAATTAAACGAAAAGCATCCCCAATGGAGTTTGATCCCGCCGCACAAGCCGTTACAGAGCAAGAATTAGGACCTTTTGCCCCAGTATGAATAGCCGTTAAACCGGCCGCCATATTACAAATCATAGTCGGAACTAAAAAAGGAGTAACACGACTAGGCCCTTTATTTAACAATACCTCATTTTGTTCCTCCATGACACTCAAACCGCCAACTCCCGTGCCGATAACAACACCAATATCATAAGCATTATCATCGTTGATGGGTAATTGAGCATCTGCCAAAGCCATTTTACTAGCGGCAACGGCAAACTGAGAAAAACGAGCCATACGTTTAGCTTCTTTCTTTTCCATATAGACTAAAGGATCAAAATCCTTTACTGCCCCTGCGATTTTACAGGCATGATTAGAAGTATCAAAACAGGTAATTTCACCGATGCCATTTTTACCAGCGATTAAACCTTGCCAATACTCATCCAAATTATTACCAATGGGAGTAATAGCGCCCAAACCAGTGACTACCACCCTTTTTATTTGTAAATTAGTCATAATTATTTTCTAATATAAAACTCACAATTTATTTTTGTAAGTATAAAAAATACTTGATAATATAACAATTCAGTTATGATTTATGCGATTTTTAGGTTGATTTCCCTCTTTATTAAGGGGGGGTTAGGGGGGATCATATTCTCATGACTGATCCCTGATTGCTATATTTAATTTAATAATATTTAATTAGGAAGAATGGGATCTGGGATCTTCTATAGACTTCTCCAAAAATTATGATTTTCTCACTGTAAAATGAGGCATCTTGCCTGTGTTTCTGGATATGTCTTATGTATCGAACTTAATTTACCTGAGTTCGGAATTCGGAGTTAAAATTCACCAGATACGAAAAAACTAGATAAACTGATTTTATCTTAGGCAAAGTTAACCGCAATCAATCTTGATTACGGAAAATAGGTGACTCGTGTCAATAAAGGCACAGTTCCCCATTCCCGAAAACATGAGCTTAACTAGATCAAGATAAACTATATTTAACTTAGTTTCGTTTCGTTTAGTTATTAAGCTGCCGCAGTAATTTTGCCTTCAATATGCTCTACTGCCGCTCCTACCGTGAGAATTTTTTCCGCTTCGTCATCGGTAATTTCAATTTCAAATTCCTCCTCTAAAGCCATAACTAACTCCACCACATCAAGGGAATCAGCGTCTAAATCATTAATAAAATTAGCTTCAGGAATTACTTTATCCGCATCAACATCAAGTTGTTCAACAACGATTTTTTTAACTTTTTCTAATATTTCTAGGTTCATATTCTTTATCTATATAGGTTTTTTATTCTGCTTATGTTAGTTTCAATGCTCGATCGAAACTTAAGAGCAGAACATTTGACTGTTTTTTAGTTTACATTTTTTTGGTAAGCAATTAACAATAATATCTAAAATTTGTCTTTTCGTCACAAAGTCAATCAAACTGATCTCAGTTCGATGCAAAAATATCGGATAAGGGCAGGTTTCAGGTTTTAGATTGCAGGTTGCAGGTTTGACGGTTTTATTTTCTGAAAATTACATTACTTTATCAAAAAAATGAGTTAAGAAAACTAATTTAAAATAATCGCTCTTACACCTATATTCGTCAAAGATTGAGATACTTGTTGCGCCCTTTCTTTAGTACTAAAAACTCCAACTTGTAATAAAGATTTTCCTTGATAGTTAGTTTTAAAGGCTTCTGGATATAAAGATTTTACCCCCGTTTCTTGGCTATTGTTGCTAGTTTGGGCTAAAACTCGATAAACTTTTTGATTGTTTACCGTAGAAGGTGCGACTACGGATACAGAAGGCTGATTATTGCCATTATTGTTATCTGAAGATATTCGATTAGATGGATTAGAAAAAACTAAAATTTCTCTCAGGTTTCTTCTTTTCTCAAAATTAGTAGTCGCCGAATTAGGCGAATTATCAGTATTGATATTTGTTGAAGGAGGATTAGGAGTAGAATTTTGAGGATTTAGATTAATTGTTCGCACATTATTATTGTTAGAATTAATAGTATTGGTTACAGAAGAAGAAACAGAATTGATGGGCTTATCTTCTTGAGGTGTAACATCGAAGGGAGAAACCGAAACAGAAAAGTTATGGGAAGGAGTCACGTTGCGAGGATTAACTTCTGCGTTTTGTTGTTGACTATAAGGCTCACTAACGGGAGGAATTGCTGGTAAAGTTTGGTTAGATGTGGCAAGGTTGCCATCAATGATGCTTGGAGGAGGGGGAGTTGAGTTGCCTTTAACATAATATATAGTGCCAGTGTCTATATTCTGATTATTTGAAGGTAAATTCGGCTTGGTATAAATGTCATTATTACTCCCCTGATTATTTTCTATGGGGGCGTTATCATATCCTGAATTATTATAGGGATCAATGGAAATTTCGATCGCGCCTGCATTTACTTTTTGAGGAATAAGAAAAGATAAAACAGCTAATAAGGTTAAAGATAGATGTTGATGGAAGAGAAAAGGATAGTTATTCATAATTAATTCTTTTACATTAATAAATTCATTCTCAATTAGTTGTCTTGACGACACATCAAAAATTTTAGTGTCTGAATTATATAACTTTATCAACTTGATCAAACCATTATTCTCAACAATCCATTCATTTTAGATCGAACTGAGGTAAAAATTAACAAAAAAAGTGCGATCGAGGATAACTTGTTGAAACTATGATAAACACAATCTTTTTTAAGATTATTAGGATAGCCTAAAAGTTAAAATATTAGAGATATTGTTAATTCTATTGTTGATATAGCAATCAGGAATCATTTATGAGAAATTTCAACTAAATTCCCCCTTTATTTAAGGGGGGTTAGTATTCTCACAACTCATAACGGATTGCTATACAGTGATACAAACGGCCAAATCAGTTATACAAGAAAATAGGATTTATGTTATCTTAAAGGGAAAATAGTGTAATAAAAAAAGATATTAAAACTAATTCCAGATTTTTGATTATGACAACAGAAAGAGAATATCGAGAATGGCAAAAACGTAGAAATAAACAGGTTAAACGCCGTCAAAAAAAGAAAAGTAATTCTAATTTTTTAGTATTTTTAGTTATAATCATTTCTCTGGGAGTGACAGTAAAAAGTAATCCTCAAATTATTGATTATTTACAACGTCAACTAGAATCGCCTCAACTATCCAGTTTTCTCAATGCTTTTCGTTTTCGAGTTAATTCTCTTAAATCCTTAACCGATGAATTTATCACAGAAATTGATGAACCTGTTATTATTACTGACAGCTATCACTTACTAGCAGAAAAAGATTTTCGCAGTATTGATAGAAAAGCAAAAAATATCAAATATGCAGGTAATTCTGTTGATGAATTAAGTCTAATTTTATCTCAATATGCTACTACGGAAGCGGATAAAGCTAGAATTATTTATACTTGGATAACTCATAATATCAGTTATGATGTCGGGGCATTAAATGACTTATTTAATAATAATATTTATCCTGATGTGACTGCGGAAACAGTGCTAAAGATGCGATCGACTATTTGTTCAGGATACGCTAATTTATACCAACAATTAGCGAAAAAAATGGGCTTAAAATCAGTGATAATTTTAGGATATGCAAAGGGGGGAGATTATATTGTCGGTTTAGACAATAATATTAATCATGCTTGGAATAGCGTTAAAATTGATAATAATTGGTATTTAATTGATACAACATGGGGGGCTGGAATAGTTAATAGTAATAGTTTTAATCCTCTATTTAATCCCTTTTATTTTGCCACTAATCCCCAAGAATTTATTTATAATCATTTTCCAGAAAATAGTAAATGGCAATTATTAAATCCTGTGATTTCTCGATCGCAATTTGATACTTTGGCTGACGTTTCCCCTACTTTATTCCAATACAATATTCGGTTATTAAGTCATTCTAATGTTGATATAAATGTCGATGATAATGTTAATATTGTTTTAAAAGCTCCCAAAAATATAGATGCGATCGCATCTATACAATCAGAAAAAAATCAGTTAAAAGAGAATTATACATTTGTGCAGAAACAAGGAGAAAACATAATTATTAATGCCTCTTTTCCAGAGGAAGGAGAATATAAGTTAAACATATTTGCTAAACCAAAAGATGACAGTAATTCTTATCCATTAGTGGTTAGTTATAACATTTCAGCAGAAGGAAAAGGGAATAAATTTCCCAAAACATTTCAACATTTTCACCAATATAATGGCTATTTAGAAACCCCCCTAAACAACTACTTAAATCCTAATCAAAGCAATTATTTTAAACTGAAAATAGATCAAGCCACAGAAGTAAAGATAGTAAATAAGTCAACTAATAAATGGCAAGATTTAGAGCGCTATGGAAACGTTTTTGCAGGGAAT
Source organism: uncultured Cyanobacterium sp. (assembly GCA_964409355.1). Taxonomy (GTDB): domain Bacteria; phylum Cyanobacteriota; class Cyanobacteriia; order Cyanobacteriales; family Cyanobacteriaceae; genus PCC-10605. The sequence goes on along the minus strand of CAYPDC010000091.1, from coordinate 8,396 downwards.
ATTAACGTAGGGGATGGAGATATTATGATTTACGCCAAATTTCCCGAATACTCTCGTTATTGGGCATTACTAGAATATGGTAATGAGTAATGATATAATTTTCATGGCCTTCTCACTTCTAGTCTAAGAAGCTAATAAAGCACTTCCATAAGCCGCTTCTGTTTGAGGAGAGGTTAATACTGGTACTTGTAAATATTTTCTTCTGATCATAGACCACTTTGCATTTTTTGCTCCTCCTCCTGCGGTGTAAACCTTTGTCAAAGGAGTTGTACCTAATGTATTTAATAACTGGTATCCTTGAGCTTCGATCGCGCTTATACCTTCCAATAAACCCTGTAAAAATTGTACTCGATCACTAGGACGAGGAGATAATATAGGTTCAAAATCAGGATCATTTACAGGGAAGCGATCGCCCCTTCCCAATAGAGGATAATAGTTTAAATTAGTAGGCATATCAGGATTAATGTGTTGACTGAGATTAAATAACTCATCATCAGAGAAAAAATGCTTTAACACCGCACCACCAGTATTCGATGCGCCACCCACTAACCACAAATCTCCTAAACGATGACTATAAATCCCATAACGACTATCATCAACTTTCTGATGACTGAGTAACTTTAACACCAAAGTTGAACCCAAAGAAGTCACGGCTTCCCCTGCGGTTTTTACCCCACTAGCCAAAAAAGCCGCAATACTATCCGTCGTACCTGCTTTAATAACGCAATGAGGATTAATGTGATATTTACGGGCAATAGAAGGCAAAATATGACCAATTATCGCCCCCGGTGCTTTAATATCAGGCAAAAGAGAGAAAAAAGGTAAATTCTGCAACCAATCAGGATAACTCAACGAATCCACATCATAACCCAACTTCAAGGCATTATGATAGTCACTGATACCTAATTGCCCATGAAAAAGATAACCCAACCAATCCGCCTGATGAAGAATATAACTAGCATTTTGTGTCAATCCTTGCCGATACCACCAATAAACCTTCGCTAGACTAGAGGTTGCACTGATAACGAGATGATTTTCAGGTACTAACTTGCTAATTTCCTGTAGATACTGCTTTCCGTTAGTATTATTGTACCAGAGTGGATGTGCCAACACTTCTCCATTATAATCTAATGATAACATAGTGCTAGAGGTTGCGTCAAGGGCGATCGCCTCTAAATTTTGAGCAATTTCGGGGGGAATTTGCGACAGTAATTCATTGAGTGCTTGTTGCCAATAGTGAGGAGTTTGAGCAGGAAAACTAGGGGTTTTAAGGGAGAGAATGACTTTTTTTTCTGCATCGATAACCATTGCTTTAGCACTAGAAGTACCAAAGTCGAAACCTAGATAGTATTTAGACATGAGGAAGAATTGAGAATTTAGAAACAATTAATTAATTTCTCCCCCATCTTCCCATCCCCCTAACACCCCAACACCCCAATATCCCAGCTACTTAATTCTGCTTAATACATAATCCGTCAATTCCCTTAAAGAATCAGTAGAAGGGCATGAAGGCAAACAAAGCAAATCCTTTAATGCTAACTGACTATGTTGATAGGCTAATTCTCTCGCCCTTTCAATACCATTACTATCATAGACTAAAGTTAAAGCCTGATCCAAATCCCCTTCTTCACTAAATTCTCTTTCTATCAAGATGGTTAAAGCAGGTTTTTCCTCCATCGCAAATAAAACGGGTGCGGTTAAATTGCCGCTAGTTAAATCCGATCCTGCGGGTTTTCCCAATACTTCCGTCGGGGAGGTAAAATCAAGAATGTCATCGACTATTTGAAACGCTAAACCGATATTACGCCCATAACTGTAAATTTGATTCGCTATTTCTTCTTCTTCATCGCTCAAAATCGCCGCCGCCTTCGCACTATTGGCAATTAAAGAGGCAGTTTTAAAGTAACTTTTCTGTAAATATTTCTCTAAGCTAACATTAGTATCAAAACAACTTAACCCCTGTTGAATCTCCCCTTCCGCAAAATCCTTAATCACTTCTGATAATAATTTCACCACCTGTAAGTTATCTAAATTCGCTAAATACCACGAAGATTGAGCAAAGAGAAAATCCCCTGCTAATACTGCCACACGATTCCCAAATAAACTATTAACTGTTGCTACTTGCCTTCTTAATTCTGATTCATCCACTACGTCATCATGAACTAAACTAGCAGTATGGATCATTTCTGTTATTTCTGCTAAACGCCGATGACGAGGAGTTAAGTTTTCTCCTTTCATGGTGGCACGGGATACCAATAATACGATCGCAGGACGTATTCTTTTACCACCAGCAGTGAACAGATGTTCTGCCGCCGCCCCTAAAATGGGGTGTTGGGCTTCGACTAAACTGGTTAGGTTATCAATGAGAATTGATAAATCTTTTTCTACAGGGGCGAATATCGAGGTTGCAGTTGTCATTGATTGGGTGAAATAGCTAAAAATAGTTTACGAAAGTTCACATATCTTATTATTATTTTAAGCTATGGTTTACCTTGTGGGATCTAATTGCTTAAAATTTTTCCTGTCTTTTAAAATATTACTACATGGCTAATCCTTATCAAGTAATGTTTTGAAGATTTAAAATTTTTTTTGATTTTTACCCCATTTTATGTTAATCTATACATAGATGGGGGGTTTGTCTATCAAGTTGCAATTTCCCCGATATTACTATGTCAAGAAAGAATCTGAGTTCTCCATCCGTTGAGAAAAGCAAAAGAACATTTCTTGTTAGAGTTGAAAAATGATTTGCAGAATAATAAGGGAACTGTTTTTTAGTTTTACCTCTATTATCCTCCAATGGTTAGTTGTAGTTTTTTGACTTTTACTATGATTTTGGTCTTTGTTTGCAGATGGGTTGAAGTCTATATATTATTTCTCAAATCATCTAGTTAATCAAGGGGCGATCCCTTCGGGATCTGCTTTGCAGCAAGGACTCTGAATTGGTTTCATAATTAGAAATAGCAAGAAAAGTGCCTTGAGAGAAATAGGCGATCGTCTCAGTCGCTAATGATTAAGTTGAAACATTAATTGTTAGTGGTTGAGGGGGAGTTGCCGAAAAAGGGCTTAAGACATAAGAAATTAATACTAATTGTGAATCAAGACAAATAAAGGTTATCCCCGAAGATTAATCTTAATGGGTATGGTTTTTTTGATTTTACCCGAAGGTTGGCTTTGTTGATTTTTCAGGAAGTTGTGGATTATTAAGCACTTACCTGAATTAGTCTGACATCAAATTATTTTACTTGTTTTTCACTCACCGAATTTAGAGATGAAAGAAGTCTTGTTTCATATTCACCATTTACTTGAATCATTGCCATGGGGGTTCGTTTATGCTAATACCATTAATTGCCTTGTTATATATCGTCTTAGTCTATTTTTTGCTAACTACTATCTCCCATTGGGAGAAAAAAGGTAGTCAGAAAAAGATTTTTTCCCGTTTTTACCGATAGAGATTCCATTTAGACATCTCCATCAATTAAAATCGGAGATGTCTATGTGATTTTGAATAATTTGTCACTCTAAAGAAGCGTCAGAGTCACAATTTTGGCTCTTCTACGGTATTTATGATAATTAAACAATAAAATTATTCTCTTCTCCCAAATCTGCTTGACGACTACGGGCATCATAATATAAATCGGCAAGGGAAATATCAAAAATTGCCTCCTTCAATTTTTTATTTAATCGTTTCCATAAAGTAATTGTCACCCAATCTTCAGGAGAATTGACAATCTTATTCACCGATGGTAAAGGTTCGATTTTGTCTCCCACTGCCATTAAAATTTCTCCTAAAGAAATCTTGTCAGGAGAAATAGCCAATTGATAACCTCCTTGCGCGCCTCGAATGGATTTGATTAAACCGGCATGACGTATCTTGATTAAAATTTTTTCTAAATAAGGCACAGGAATATTTTGACGCTTGGCAATTTGACTGACAGAAACCGGTTGATTTAGGGGTTGAAGACTCAAATCTAATAAGGCTTTTACCGCATAATGTCCTTTTGTGGTTAATTTCATTGATTGAATTGATTAGACATCTCCGAAAACTGACATTTTCTACTGTATTTCGGGCTTCTAGCCAGATTTTTCAAGAAGTCTATTAATCTTATTCTCTTGGGTTGAGTATGATAAATCGTTGAATGATAATTGATAAAACTTAACTCAAATAGAAATGCTATATCTTTATTTAATTGTAAAATAATTTTCTTGACTTTCTTCTCCATTATCTTTAGAAAAAATTTTAAATATTGTTATTTTAGTATATTATAGTTGATGAACAAAAACGAACAAACTGTTTTGTATATCTGCTCAAAATAGACTGTTTAAAAATTTAGTAGAATAAAAATAAATGCGTAATAAAAAAGTACAACCCTTAATAGGTAAAGAGTTACTCAAAAAAGTCAAGAAATTAGGTAACGTTTCTCGGGAAGAAAAAGCCGTTGAATGTGGTTACTATAGCCTAACGGATAATGGTCAAAAAAGAGTCAGTATGGTTAAATTTCTTAATGCTTTAATTGAAGCAGAAGGGATTAGTCTTGATAATGAATTACCCACAGAAACCAAGAAAAGAGGAAGAAGTGCTAATTATCGCATTAATGTGCAATCTAACGGTAATTTATCCATCGGGAAAGCCTATACTGAGAAAATGGGGTTAAAACCGGGAGATGAGTTTGAGGTTATCTTAGGCAGAAAAAATATTCACCTCAAGCAAATTGACGGTTAAGTTTTACTCCTCAAATTCCCGGAGTTATCAGGGGTATGTAGAATAATAGTTAAGGTTAAACTATTATTCTAATGTTGCCCCGGTAATTGACGACTAACTTTTGCTTTCGTTAGTATTTTCTCCCCTTGTTTATACCCCACTAAGCGAATATAAACTTCTTCTTCTGGGGTAAGTTTTTCTTCTTCACTGTAATGAATTTCTGGGTTAAAAGAAACTTTTTCCCAAGGTTTACCGATAGATTCCATCTGCCATTGTTTTAATAAATCATCAATGGGTTTGAGAAGGGGGATAAAGTTTTTAATGCTAGTATTCGGTTTTAATTTTGCTACCATTTTAGCGATGGGATAGTTAACTAAAAGGTATTGCAGAGAAGTAAATAATTCTTCTTGCCAGTTAGTTTGTAACCCTGATGGTAGTTGCTCTAATTGTTGATTTAATTCTTGACACTTTACGGATAAATTTTCTATTTTTTTCTTGGCTTCGCTTTGATATTGCGTCAATTTGTCTTGATTTTGCTCTAATTCATCATAAGTTTGAGCCAATTCTTCTTCTAGTTCTCGTATATTATTTCTTGCTTCTTCTAAGGTGGTTAATTGTTCTTTTAATTGCTTTTCCAATACTTCTATTTGTGCTTGACTATCTTCTTGTTGACTATTCGTATCGCTAGTTATTGCTTCTAGTTTTTGATGCCATAATTCGATTTCTGCATAGGCGTTATTTAGTTCTGTGATTTTGGTGGCTAGTTGATTTTCGAGGTTGGTAATTTGAGATTGAAGGTTTTTTTCCTGTGAATCAAACTCTGTTTTTGCTTGATTTTGTTGTTGGTTATTTTCTTCTAATTGGGTTTCTAGGGTGTTAATTTTTGTGTAGGCTTTGTTTAATTGCTCTTCTTTTTCTGATAACAGTTTTTCCAGTTCTAAAATTCTCTCATTTTTTAAATCGTTAGGGGAGTCGGAGGCGGAATCGTCTCTCATTAGGGTTAGTAAAAAACCACTACCCCCAAGCCATAGTAATATTCCTAAAAAAAAGTTATGCCAATCAATCATAAAGAATTTAGAATTTAGAGTGAAGAATTAATTAAGTCTATTGTTTTGCAATAGGTTGTAATGACTTTTTTTGTGAAGGATTCCTTTCAGGTTATGATATTTAAGGCGGAGTCTGCAATTTCATGTTAGACAAAAAAGGCTCTCATTTTGTTTATTAATTATAATAGATCATGACTGCTACATCTTGGACTAGAAAACATATTATTTCTCTTGAAGATTTTACGGCTGATGAGTATGATGCCGTTTTGACTACTGCTTGTAGTTTTAAGTCTGTTTTACAAAGTCGCACTAAGAAAGTTCCTGCATTACAAGGGCAGGTTGTAGCAAATATGTTTTTTGAACCTTCGACACGCACTCGTAGTAGTTTTGAGTTGGCGGCAAAAAGGTTATCGGCGGATATTCTTAATTTTACCCCCGGCATTTCTTCTTTGACTAAGGGAGAGACGATTTTAGATACTGCCAAGACTTATTGGGCAATGGGTGCTAATATTATGGTGATTCGTCATAGTAGTTCTGGTGTACCTCTTAATGTTGCCATTGAGTTCGATCGATTAAATTCGGGGGTGAGTATTTTTAATGGGGGGGATGGTTTACATCAGCACCCGTCTCAGGCTTTACTTGATTTGTTTACTATTTGTTTATTATTAGATGAAAAGAATCCGCAAGTGTCTTTATTAAAAGGCAAAAAAGTTGCGATCGCAGGGGATATATTACATTCAAGGGTTGCCCGTTCTAACATTAACAGTTTATTAACCGCCGGGGCTCAAGTTCATTTAGTCGCACCGCCGACTCTGTTACCTGCTTTATTTTTAGAAACAGTGAATAGTAGTTATAAAGGAAATTTATTTCTTCATTGGCATTTACAACCGGCTTTGGAAGATGCCGATTTTGTGATGGCGTTACGGCTACAAAAAGAACGCATGACAGATTATTTATTGCCTAGTTTGAGGGAATATCATCGATTATTTGGTATTACCCATGAACGGTTAAAATGGTGTAAGCCTAATGTTAAAGTGTTACACCCAGGCCCTGTAAATAGGGGGGTAGAGTTAAGTTCGGAATTGATGGATGATAGTCAGTATAGTTTGATCGGGGATCAAGTTACTAATGGGGTAGCGGTGAGAATGGCTTTACTTTATCTGATTGGTAACTATAAATAGTTGATTAGGATTTTAATGAAAGAGGGGGAGGAGAGGATATTCAGGGCAGGTTGTGCGATCGCACAAAACAATAAGATCCATGGTCAAATGAGGACGATTAAGACTTATAATATTAACTATATTAATGTTGCTAACTTAATTAATTAATAATCCCTTATTCAGATTCATGCTATTACAACCCCATCAAAGAACAAAATTAGATCAAAGTGATGATAATTTATTCTACTCTTTTCCTCGTTTTGTTACCCATGTGGATGATAATTTCATCAGTCAACTAAAGGAGTTATATCGACAACAGTTACAACCGCAAACCAGAATTTTAGATTTAATGAGTAGCTGGGTGTCTCATTTACCACCAGAGATGGAATTTGCCCATGTGGTGGGGCACGGAATGAATGAAGAAGAATTAAAAAGGAATCCTCGTTTAGATGAATATTTTGCCCAGAATTTGAATGATAACCCGAAATTACCCTTTGAGGATCAGGATTTTGATGGTGTTTTGTGTGCGGTATCGGTGCAGTATCTACAATATCCCGAAGCAATATTCAGTGAAATTGCTCGTGTTCTCAAACCTAATGGAGTGGCGATTTTCAGCTTTTCTAATCGAATGTTTTACCAAAAGGCGATCGCAGCTTGGCGAGACGCAACCGATAGACAGAGAATCCATTTAGTGAAATCATACTTTCAATCGGTAAAAGACTTCAAGCCTCCTGAAATTATAGCAACTCAACCAGAATTACCAGCAATATTACAAATGTTAGGAGTCGGAGTAAAAGATCCGTTTTATGGCGTTTTTGCTCGAAAAATTTAAAATTCTTAAAATTGAACGACTTTCAGATAAAATGAAGATTGATTATGGTAAGCAAAAATACTGGGTAAAAAATACTTATGACTACGGGTAACAAGTCTGAATATCCCGTTTTATCAGATAGGGAATTAGAAATCTTAGAATTAGTGGCAACGGGTTTGACTAATCATGACATTGCCGATAAGTTAGAAATTAGTAAAAGAACCGTAGATAATCATATCAGTAATATTCTGACAAAAACAAAAACCGATAATCGTGTGGAATTGGTACGTTGGGCATTACAATGGGGAAAAATATGCTTGGATGATGTCAACTGTTGTACACTACCTCCTTATACCCAACAATAAGATTCCCAAAGCACGGGAAATGTAAGAAGATAAACAGTAACGGAGTTTTCCTTTCTTGTAACCTATTTGTTATTGTGTTAATCGCACTCTGCTTAAAAATTAACAAAATTATACCAATTTTTGGCTATATGTAGTGCGATCGTGCCTGATGTAGCCGTGTTTGTCTGGGATAGAATACCACGCACTGAAAAAGGAAGAATAGCCCATGGATTCGACGGTTTGCCGGATTGGAGTATTGAAATTTTATCCCCAGATCAAAGTTTAACTTAAATGGCAAAAGAAGTCCCTAAACAAGTGCGTAGCGGATTAGAGGAT
>CAYPDC010000090.1:0-16608 GCA_964409355.1 uncultured Cyanobacterium sp. | reverse complement strand
CTATCCTAACATAATGAGTATGTAATATCAAGTTATGCCCTTGCTAAGTATAACTTAATGTTAGGTTTACGTCTAAGATTCCAAGCACTTGCTTCACAATTACGGGTGTTAAATTTTTATGCCCCTGATTTGAAGGCGGAGTATTTACTATCTGTGGCGGAAGAATATTTGCCTAAGCGGGTTTTATCAGCAAGAAAAAAACGCCATGATTTGACTGATATTTATGAGCTTTGGGATATTTTCAACATTGATGCGGTTATTTTTTTGGAAAATCAAGAGGGTAATTTAATTCGTGTGGGTATTTCTCTGGTTCAGGAAGAAGAAAAAGGCTACAATCTGATTTATGATCTCAAGGGTAAGCTATGGCAAGGCATCCGTCAGGCTTTGCAACTTGAGCAGTATTGGGTGTTAGTGGTGAAATGGCAGGATTTTCCGAAAGATAAGGGGGAGTGGATTGATATTCTCTACCGTGAGATTGATACTCCTGCTACTGCTTCGGGTTGCCGTTTGATTGTTTTGTAAGTTAATTCGAGAGGAGGTTTTCGCCTCCTTTTTCTTCGAGCATTTCTAATTTAACTTGATGAATTAAATCGATAATTTTCTCTCTGGAATCATAGCCGTTATCTTTAGCTTGTTGACGCATCATTTCCCATTCATCAGGCTCATTTGGGGCGATAATAACAATATCTACTTCGCCATCACTCATTTCTAAGGGAGTTTTTGTTTTCAGTTTTCCTTTTTGGATTTTGCCTTTTGTTTGTACAATTTTCATCAGTTTACTTCTTTAACTAGAGGATCTATCAAGTGGTTAGGAATGCGGTTTAATTCAATATATTGGTTAATTTCTTCTGTGAAATCACGCTCCATAAGCAAGGGCGGAAAATACTTGACTTAGACTTAAATGAGGCATTCCTTGAGGGATTTCTTCGGGTGCGATTCCCATTCGCCATGTTTCAACAACTGCCCTGACGGGGGTGCGAGTACCTTCAATAATTGGTTCACCGTTAAGAATTGATGAATCACAAACAATATAACGATGTTGTGTTGCCTGTAGCATTTTTGTTAAAAGATTAATTTAATTTTTAGGTTAACATTTTTATAGAAATCAAAAGAACAAAAAAAATAGATTAAAACATATAATTAATTTGATGGAAACGACACTAATTTATGGTTTATTTATAATTACATTCGTTATTTGTTTGTTTTGGCTAGTTTATAAACTTGAATGGTTACAATCTTCAATATTACAATTGAAGAAAATAGATGATAAAGGTATAGTTTTACCTTCTGTAATGTTGCTCTTTTTACCTTTCATCGTTACTTATTTTGTCTCTGAATTTATAAAAAATAATGAGTATAATTACAATATTTTCGATTTTTTAAGCAAATTATTACCACTATTCACCTTTTTATTAGGAAGATACTTTTATATAAAAGATTTAAAAGAACAGAAGAAAGAGATAAAAAACAATTTGTTCTATGAAATACTCAACAATAAACGAAATATTAGCTTATTGCTAGGAATATGTCATTATGATCCAAATTACAATCAAGGTAAAAAATGGTGGTGTGAAAAATTAAATCAAGGTTATTGGAAACAAGATATATATGATAAATATAAAGATATAATTTATACAGTAATTGATGAAAAAGCTATTTATATAAAAGATATATATAATGAAATAAATAGTATAAAAAAGGGAGATTGGAATGATTATGATAATAGCTTTATTGAAGAAAATCTACTTAAAAGAGTCTATAGAGATATGGATACTATTTTGGAAAGCTTAAGTTATAAAAACTTTAAACAATTTAATAAATAACTGTGATTGACATCAATTACTTATTATCTCGAATCGCATCAAGTATTTCTTGCAAGGTGAAATAAATATAATAAAGAATTGGAGTACCACCAACATCGATAGTTCCAAAATGACGATGTAGCTTACCAGAATTGTTAATTTTTAATTTAGGAACTACAATACGAGTGTAATTGATGTCAAAAGTTACTGTCCATTTTTTAGGTGAAATTATTTTTCCATTTTCATCTCTCCCTGTTTTTGCTAACTCAATTAATAAGTGATTATAAAAATAATCTATAGGTTTTTTTTGACTACCGCTAAAATCTAAATCACTAATAGTTTTTGAATATTCAAAATAAGAAAACTCTTTAAAATCTTCCTGTAAAAACTCAAAAAATTCTTGTACTTGTTCAGAAATATATTTATTCGCTTTTTCTTGCTGTTGTGAATCATTAAAAGATATAAAAGGAACATAATTACTTTCTAAAGTTTTTTCTTGGTTTTTTTCAATAATAATGTTTTCATCTTTGACTAATTGTTCACTAATAATAGAAATAGAAGAAGTATGCGGAGTAGGTTGTTCTATTTGAGGTTTGTTATTCTTGATTTCGCTTTTTTGAACAATAGTAGGTTTTTTTGTTCTAGGTTTACGAGCTTTAATTCCACTCTTAGATTTTGTTTTCGGCTTAGATGAATTCTCAAATTCTGGTTTTTTCATAGATTGGGAGTTGTTATAGTTATTATTGATATATTGACGAATTTTATTCGCATCTTCTTCATTTAAAGAACTACTATGGGCTTTAACCATAATCTTTAACTCAGAGCAAATATCTAAAATGTCTTTATTCTTTCTCTTTAGCTCTTTTGATAAGTTATAGATTGTTATTGTTTTGTTGGTCATGTTAATTTGCTTTTATGAATCAAATAAAAAAATATTGTTTTTAATTATTTTTATCTTAAATTCAAATACATTTTTAATATGTAGTAAAAGTTAGCTTTAAATATTTTCATTCCATTAATTTCAAAATTAGCATACTCACTTTCACTTTTTCCCTCTATATCATAGTAGCAAGGGATAAAAAATCGATTTTCTTTAACTTCATAACCATGTTCCTGTAAAGCAAATTCATATCCTAATTGTTTGATTACATCAATTCGATATTTTTTCTCTGTTTCATCTATAGATTTATCTTTATTGCGAATAAAAAAGTCAAGAGAAACATTTTTAAAATCAATGATTTCTACTTTTGAATCATCATGTTGTAAAACGAGATCTGGTTTTGGAGTACGATATTTAAGATTATTAGGATCTTTGTTTTTGATTTCAATTTCACCATTGTTGAAAACTCCTTGATTCAAATTAAATTCAATACGAAATAAGTCTTGCCACCCTAAAGATGGATTTTCTATGTATTCTTGTTTACAATATAAATCAGGAACTTTTGAATATATTTGATAAACCCATTTGTTTTCTATTTCATCGTTTTTAATCTCTTTAGATGTATAGTTGCCAACTCTGTCAATATGTTGAGGTTTTCTACTATTTTGTTTGTGTTTATTTTGTGGTTGTGCTAAAGGATTTTCATAACTGGGTAAAGAAATATCTGTATCTGCAAAACAAATTTCAACAGTAGATTTTCTATTTTGATAATATCTAAAATACTTTTTGAAAAAGTAAGTTTGACACATATCTTCCCAAACATAAGAAAATCCTTGTTGTCCTTCTATTCCCCAAAATTCTCCATCATTACTATCTGAATTTAAACTACCATATAAAAAGGTTTCTATTGCTTCATAAAATTGCCAATAATCAGGATCTTTATAATGAGTATTTCTATCTATATTGTCAAAAACTTCTTTTAAAATTAAGATTGTTTCTTCATAAGAATCGGCATCAAAAAGTGATTGATCATGGGTTAAATATTCATCTCTGAATTGTTCTGCAAGAAAACGTATTTCTTGGGTTCTAGTTAAAACTTTTTCAGGTACATCCTCTTGTAATTGTTCAATAATTGCATAAAGAATAAAGCAATAAAGTTTAATTATATCCGTACTTTCATAATGAATTGTTAAACGGGGTAAATCCATCGATTCAATATGAATAACATGATCTTCTTCAGAGTAGTCTAAATAGATAGCTCTATCTAAATACTTATGGATTTGAGAATAATCTATTTCTTCGGTTCTCCTAATTCTTTTCTGTATTGAATAAATTGCTAATTCATCATAAGCCTCTAAAATTGTCTCAATTTGAGTTATTTTACTATATAAAATACAATCATTTCCATCTTCATCATCTTCTGGTTCTAAAGTTTTACCCCCTTGAGATAACATTGTTTTATCTTGAGTTTTATTGGAATTAGTATCTTTGGTTTTAAATCTACCATTCCCCAAATTATCCTGTTCAAACTTTCTTAAAACACGATACATTAAAAAAAATAAATCACGAACTCGATTAAATTTTTCTGAACTATTGTCATTATCAAATTCTTCTTTAAACTTATCAAAGCCATTGGGCAAACAAAATTCAGAGCCTGAACCATCTTTTAATGGGCGGATACCCACGAAAGAGGTTTCACCTACTTCTTTTTCCCCTACTGTTAAACTAATTTCAGCAAAATTTAAGACCATAAAAAATTATAATCAAATAAAATAATACATTCTCAAACTATTCAAATTTTCCCTGCAAAAGGTTAACAACAAATTCATTATGTTTTTTAATAAAGTCTCCAAAAGTAACAAGATCATTTTTCTCAACTTTAAGAAGTGTTTGTAAAGGAGTTTTATCTCGATTAAAAATGCTATCCCAAACAAAAAACATTAACTTATTTCTTATTTTTTCCGCATTAACGAAATCATCTTTTATAAAGTAATAACCAATTTGCATATCTTCTATTTTTCCGCCTCTAACAGATTTGGAATTTTTCTTAATAAATGTATTGAGATTTTTGACTAATTTTTTCCATTCAGTATCCCACTTTAAATTTCCATTTGTGCCGTATTTAGCAAGTGGAATATTTTTTGCAAAATCGTCATCCCAATCTACATATTCCCAATCCCAACGTCTTTTAAAAGCATTATCCATAAAATAAATGGAATTATCAGAAGTGTTCATGGTAGCAATAATAGATAAATTGGGAGGTATTCTAATACTTTTATTATTTATATCTAACCTAAATAATTCTTTAATTTTTTGTGAAAATTTATCGGTATTAAATGATATAAAAGGTTTTGCATCTTTGTCATTACTCTCCATTATGTGTGATTGACTCGTTTCCATTTTGATCCCAATTAATTCCTGAAAAGAATTAAATTCAATTTCAGTTAAATTAATGGGATAACTTGACCATCCTTTCAAACCTTTTTTTAAATCATCTTCTGTTTCTCGATCTAGTAATTGAAAAACTGTGCCAAAAATCGCTGAAGAATTACCACGATTTATTTCATCAATAATTAGTGCAATATTCTGAACATCATCAAATTGATTAGTTTGTTGATTATAAGCTCTAAATAGATTTTTGTATGCTTTAACTAAAGCTCGTAAAAAATGACCTGCATGAAAATTATATTCTACTCTTTTATCTTTCGTAATAGGTACTAATTTACCCATGAAGTCACCATAAGTATATTCAGGATGAAACACCGTACTAATATAATTATCAGAATTTTGATCTATTCCTAAATCTTTAAGAATCTCATTTTTGATTTTGTAACTTTTTCCTGTACCGGGACAACCAAAAAGAATTTTTTGAATGGGAGTATTTGACATATAAGATTTCAACTATAGCGAATGAATAGACACATAAACATTAGTCATAAAACTGGAATACTATAATTTGGTTGTGCAAGAAAAGAAAGAAGCAACCAAAAAAGTATTTTGATTACAGAGCGAACTTGATATATAACATTATTCTTGCGGTTGTGTTAATCATCACGAAATTGATCCCATGCGGCTTGATTAAAAGTAGAAGGATCTCCCCAATCTACCCCATCAAAAGGATCTGGACGATCATAGTAGTCATAATCATAATCATTATGCTTTTGATAATAATTTGGTTCTGGTTCTTCCTCATCCCAATCTTCTTCATCTTCTACATCATTGTCAAAAAAATCATTATCTTCCTGATCTGATTCTGTTAGAGAAACTTCTAAACCATTATCCCTAAATTCCTTAACGATTTCATCGAGAGGATCTTCCAATAAATCTAATAATTTTTCAGGGGAAATTTTATTTTTATCAAGTTGTAAGGCTTCAATTAAATATTCTCCTATTTTGATGTTTTTGCGACTATTCCAAGAGCCAACATATAACAAAATATTACTACTTTTTTGGTAATAATTATATAGATGTTGTTGGTAATCTATCTCTGCTAAATAGTAGAAAAGTTGCTCAGGATTTTGAATATTTAATTTAGATAGTGCCTTGCAAATTTGTTCATGGGAATGATTTACTAATGCCATATCTGTAGAGTTAGTCAAATAAACTGCTATATAATAAGCACGTTCTTTAATTAATTTAGGTAAAATTTGACATTCCTTTTTATCATTACAACATACTTTAATTGTTAATAATTTTGGCTCAATTTGATTGTTAATACTTTGTAGAATTTCGGCTGATTTATCCCTTACTGCTGTATGTTGCCCAATTAATGAAGTTAAAGAATATTCTGATAACTGCCAAGGTTGAATGAGTTGCTGAAAAATGATTTTATCCTCTGACTTAGGATTGCTCATAATTGTTTTTACGGTTAGTTTTCAACGGTTATATTTATCATATCCCGACATTGACGATATTATCTATCATTTTATGCGAATGAGGAAAAGAATAGCTATAAAGATGATGTTAGGGTGATTTATTCTGAAAAAGGCTATAAAAATCTTGATAAGTAACAATTTTTGTTTTCTCAAATTCCTTAATAATTAATAAATTTAAATCTCCTGTAATTAGATAATCTGCATTACTATCTTTTGCTAAAGCTAACAAATAATTATCTTTTAAATCTCGACAAATATTAACGGTTGATTTTACTTCAATAACTAACCCAATAACTTGTAAAAATTCAATTAACTCTGCTACTTTAACAGCAGAAAAATATTTTTGTAACTTTGGTCTTTTAGTGACAAGGTTTATTTCTTCCAACAGTTGAGAAGAAAAAATAGGTTGAATAGTTTTGTTAACTAATAAATCTTTTAAACTACTTAATTGCTTTCCAATTAAAAAGCTAATCCAAAGGTTTGTATCTATAATTACTTTAAAATGTTCATTGTTTTTCATAAATTTCTGCTCTCACAGTTTCCACTTCTTCATTAATCATGTCGAGGGAAATTTCATCATTTTTAAATGTCTTTAAAAAATCCGTTAATTTTTGATTTAAAGTATCTTTTTCTAAGGCTTCACTTAACTTAATTTTTTCTTCTTGAGATAACTGTTGCACTAATTCTAATACTTGCTCAAACTCCAATTTTAACGATAACTGAGGCATATTATTAACAATAAGAGTGAATAAATGAAAGTTAAATGTTTTCATTAATTATAAACTATATTTTTTCAAATTTTTGTTAAATTAAGTTAGTAATTCAGAATATCTGCTAAAATTTCAGGTGTTAAGCCTCTGGAAATAGCTTGATCGCTAATTTCGTCCATTATTTTACCTATAAAATCAAACTATAAACAGTCTAATTATTTAAGAAAGAAAATATTAAAAATTATGAATATAGCAACTATAGATATAAATAAAGCCTTACCTCAAATACATAAATTATTAGAAAATGCCGAACATGGGGAAGAAATTATTATTACTAAAAATAACCAACCAATGGTTAAAATAAGTTCTGTAAAACAAATTAATCAGCGTCCATCTTTATTTGGTAGTGATAAAAATATTATTGCTATAACTGATGATATTATTTAGTTAATGTGAGACTAATATAAAATCAAGATAGTAATGATAAAAGAGAACTTTCACCTCTAAAAAACAATGATCAATATTCAAACTAAAATATTAGAAACTTTGGCAAAAATGCCTGAATCTTTGCAAGAAGAATTATTGCATTATGCGGAGTATCTTCAGGAAAAATATACCGAAAATAATGGAAAGATAAATACTTCTAATCAAAAACGTCGCTCAGGTATTTTAGAGGGTACTTTTGTTTTACCATTACCTGATGATTTTGATGAATCTTTAGAAGATTTTGAGGAGTATATGAGATGAAGGGTTATTTATTAGATACTCATGCTTTTATTTGGTTATCGGAAAATGATCCTAATTTGCCAATTAAATTAAGAGAAAAAATTGACTCAGCCGACAAGGTTTATTTAAGTATTATTAGTCTTTGGGAAATTGCTATTAAAATAAATATTGGGAAATTATCCCTCAAAAAAAATTATCAACATATTGAAAATGAACTAAAATTATCGGATATTCTCTTATTACCAATTACTTTTGCTGATACTTAAAGACTTTGTGGTTTACAACTATATCATCGAGATCCTTTTGATAGAATGTTAATTGTTCAGGCAATGGAAAGGGAATTAATTTTAGTGAGTAAAGATACTAAATTCTCGGCTTATCCAATTGAAATATTGTGGGAGTAAAAAGAAAACTAAATATTTTTTTATCAAATGTAATTTACGCATTTTTTTGAAAAAATAACTTATTTTTATTTTGGAAATAAAGCCGATAATTAAATCATTTTAAAAAAGACATGAATAAGAAAAAGTTATTAGCTAAAATTTTAGGAGGTACTAAAAATGTTAAATTTAATGAATTTGAATTATTATAGCAATCAGGAATGATTTGTGAGATTTTAATGGAAAACGATTCTCCCCTCGCCCTCTGGGAGAGGGGTTGGGGGTGAGGGCAGATAGTATTATGTTCTCATGACTGATTCCTGATTGCTATATTAAAAGGTTTTGGCTTTGAGTTAGCAAGAATTAATGGCAGTCATCATATTTATAATCGAGATGACATCCCAGAAATTATGAATATTCAAAACAAAAAAGGACAAGTTTCTCCCTATCAAGTCAAACAATTTTTGGCATTAATTGAAAAATATAATTTAACTTTAAATAATGAGGAATAAATTATGCAAGACTACCATATTAATATATTCTATAGTGAAGAAGATCAAGGTTATATTGCTGATATTCCAGATCTTACATATTGTTCAGCCTGTGGTGAAACTCCAGAAGAAGCATTACAAGAAGTTTTAATTGCTAAAAAAGCATGGTTAGAAGTTGCTAAAGAAAAAAATAAACCGATTCCTTCACCTAAATATAAACCAATTATTTATCAAATTGCTGGATAGTTAAATATCTATATTTAAACTTTAATATAAAATAGAAATATCTTCACCTAATTTCTTAACTTTATTCACTAATTCGGGGGGATTAATTACTTTAACTTGTCCGCCAAAACCGACAATCCACCGTAATAAATCAATGTCTTCTAATGACCATAATGGTAATTTTACTTGAAAACGATTAGGATAGTTTTTATCTTCTGTTTTTTTGAGGGTAAAAGGTGGTTTTTTATGGTTTGTTTTATGAAGAGGAGAAGACATTTTCATTTGTTGTAAGGGGAAGCGATTTGTGCCTTCACTGATAAACTTAAAAATATAATCGTTAAACCATAATTCTATGGTTATTTCTACTTTACTTTTTTGTTTTTTATCGAGATATTGTTTTTGCCATGCCACATTATTACCCAGAAAGATTCCGCCACTGACTTGATATAATTTTTGTAATTTATTTAACGCATTTACTTGTTGTTTTATATCCCGTGATTGATTAATTTTTCTACCTAAAAATAATCTGTCCAATCGTTCAAACTTAAATAAATCTTTATCCTTTTTATCTACACATTCATAACCTAAATACCAACCAATGTTATGAAAAACTATTTGTAGAGGATAGGCGAGAAAATAACTATTTTTGTCTATTTGATTGTTTTTTGCATCATTTTGAGTAAATTCGGCACTACCAATAAAGCGATTTAATTCTAATAATTTTCCAGAGGCGATCGCACCTTCTAAAACATCAATTTTTCTAGCTAAAGAATCATTAGAAAGACTGTTTAAATCGACAATGTTTTTATTATAAATTGCCCTGACGGGATAACTTTCAGGATGAGCAATTTTAGCATCTCCGAGACGATTTTTAAAGGTTTCATAAATGGATAATGCAACTGGATCTGATAAACTATTAGCTTGGGCTTCTAATAGGCGAAATACTTTAATTAAATCTGTTTGAGATAAAATGCCTGTGCCGATAAAATAGCCTTTTTTCATGGTAAAATTGGGTAAAATACCAAAGGGTTTTAAAACTTTTTCTATATCTTTACGAATACTATCACCACAGTTAATATTTATAATTTGCTCATCTTGCATGGCTTTAACTAAACTTTGCAAACATCCTTCTTTTTTTTGGTAAAGTAGGGGATGATGGATAATAAAATGAATGGTTTTTATTAGTCTGGTAAATGGTTCAATATCTGAGTAGGGATGGGTTACTAAATCATCAATATTTACTATTTCAATATGTGGTAATGGTTCATAATTTTGTTGATTAATAATGCCCATTTTCTCTAACCAGATTAAGTCTTGTTTAATGGCTTTGGGTTGGGCATAAATAGGGCTTATTTTCTTGGCTAAAATGGCACAAATTTCTTCTATTTCACTGTCAAACTTAGTTTCTTCTCCTAAAATTTCTGTGATTAATTCGGGGTTGGATTCAGATAAGTTGCCGAAGTTAGGATATTTAATTATAAGGCTAATTAAGTGGAAGATACGATCGAAATCGAGTAACCTTGAATAAGGATGAAATTGTATTTTACTATTGGCGGTGCGATTAGTGCGATTAACTTGCACTCGATTTAATTTTGAAAGTTGATTATTAAAGTGATTTACTTCTAATTTACCATCTCGAAAAGGTATATCATAAACAGCTAAAAAACCCTCCGCAGGAAGGGGAGGAAAATTTCTTAAAGACTGATATAAATTAGTTATAACATCATCTGGTACTTGTCGAGAACGCTTTTGATTCCATTGTAAACAAACATTTAAGGGTGTTTTTAAATACCAACCAATCCAGTTGACATTTTCATATTCTGCTAATTTTTCTAAAAGACTAATTCGCCACCATCTTTGAGCGTTAGTAGCATCATAAATAATCGGTTTTCCTGCTTTAATATAACTGTCAATTTGTTTAAATATTTCTGCTTCAATTAACTGCCAATCTCCTTGTATATTTTCATCACCAAAAAGTTGTTTTCTAATGCTATCAGTGGAGATAATTTGATAATTTGAGTCTTGATTAATTATGTATTTTGTAAGGGTAGATTTTCCACTACTTGGGCAACCAATTAAGATGTGTGAAACAATAGACATATTAAAAGTATTTTTTGTTTTGACAGTTATTTTTTAGCTTGTTTAGGAATCCATTGATTACAACGAGAAATGAACCAATGAATAGCTTTTTTAATTAATTGATATTGCTTTTCTTGGTAAAGTATAAAAACTTTATTTTTAACAACATTATATTTTATATTCTCGATTCTTTGGATAATTGTTTTTCCTTCTTCTCTGTGACTAGCAATATTTCTTAATTCATAAACACTTAATAATATTAGTAATTTTTGCTTTTCTTCACTTTGTTGATTTTAATAAATTTTATCTGAATTATTAGATATAATTGTTAAACATAAATGTACTTTTTGTTGCATCCATATCTTTTGAATATCACCTTTATCAACAGTTTGAATAAAATTATTTTTAACAAAATCTGATAGTATATTATCTTTAATAATATCACAGGCATTTTGAAATGAATCATTATTATATAGATAATTAGTTTGTATTAATAAATTAATTATTGTTTCAACTTGCAACCAAGCAAATCGACAAAAATCCATAAAATTGTTTCTATATCTAGCAATTATCATTCTTAAATTATCTGCTTCTAATTGTGTCTTTAATAGTTGATGATAATTAAGAAATAAATCATAGTTTATATGATATTGCTCAAATTTTAATGGTTGATCTTCTAAATCTTCTAAATAGAATATTCTTAATAAATTTTCGATTTCTCTAATAGTTTTTGCTTTGGCAAATTCGAGGCTATTATATTTAAAATTTTCTGATAATTTTAACTTTTTTTTTAGTTCTTTTAACGCTTCTAATATAAGTTCTACATTTTCATCCATTGTTTGTTTAGAAAGATAAAGATTCTATAAAATATTATATTCTATAGTAGTCCTAAATCTTATGTAAGAATTTTAAATTAAGTTTCCTTATTAGTGTGCTGGAAATTTTCAAAGTCAGAATAACATAGTATTTATATTAGTCGCTTTAGCCGACTTGAGCTATTAGCTTTGCCAATTTATTACAAAGCGATTTATTAGTGAAAATTTTGAACTTCGTAAAGAAATAAATTTTCTATAAATAAATTTTTAATAGCTGATAATATTGATCAAGATATTTTTGATAAATACCTTCATCTTTACCCTTAACCATACCAATAAATTCTATTTTACCCTTTAACACATCCTGAAAATGAGGAGTTTGCTTCCCCAAAAATCTAGCTTTATGATGATACTTTTCTTCAAACTCCTTCTGTGCCGATTCTAAACCAAATTTAGCCCAAGCATGAAGCATCGCCCTTACTTGACGCACAAATCGTCTATCTACATTAGGAAATTGATTAGTTGTTAAACCCGTTACCTCTTGATGATTACCTGTAGTTTGTAAATGATAGGGAATCGCCATAAACATCCCCCTAACTCGCCCAAAATTAACAGAGGGGAAAAAATCTTCTAAGTCTAAATTTAAAATATAACGTTTTTTAACATGGGCTTTGGCATTAGTAACAATATTTTTATCTTGCACAAAACCATGCACTGAAGGCTTAACCTGATAAACTGCCTGTAAAACCTGATTAAGTTTTTGTTGAATAATTTTTAACGCAGTAATCGGGGTTGATATTTGTCTTTCACCGCCAGATTTTTTCGGAATAGTAAAAGTTTTATAACGTCTTTGGGAGTCAACTAAATAAAGATGATAAACTAATCTTTTATGAGGAATATTTAAGAGTTTAGCAACATCTAAAGGAGTTTTTAATTCATAGAATTTTTGTCTTAATTCTTCAGGAGAGTCGGAGAGTAATAAACGATTCTTTTTATCCTGATTTGGTGAAATTAATTGCCCTTGAGGAAGATTTGCCGTCATTATTACTCTTAAATTAACAATAAAAACTTGTGACTAAAAAGAAAACTAAAATAAAAATCACTTGCAGGTTGTATTCTAACTTATCCATATATAAACAGTATTTAAACTTAGTTTATATAAGTCTCGTAAAGCTAACCTTGAAATACACCATCGCAGTATCAACAATGGAAATCAATATCTTACCCCACAAGTGACTTATTTAGTTTTAACCTTTTTTCAGGTCATACTATTAGCTTATCTTACCTTAAAAAGGAAACCAATGATTTGATGCTAATGACGAAATATCCATTAGTATGATAAATTATGATTATGTATTGCCTTGAATATTACGAGTTTTGGTGAGAATGGTTGATTATATTTGGAAAATAGAGGGTTCGATCGAGCTTAGGAATAGGGGAGGTGCGATCGAGTTTCCGAGGGGGCGATCGTGTTGGGGAGGCATTGACGAACATTTATTGACACTCCCATGCCGTCGATATTCTCTAATTCCATCTCTAACTCTTGGATAATCAGTATTAGGCAAGTTTTCCAAAACCTTTTGTGCGATCGCCCCTATAATCTCACTATACGTCAATCAAATACTACAAAAGCAAGGTGCGAAATTACTTTGGGGAGAGGTTGAACATTGTTCAACCCAATTAACCTAATTAAACCAATTAACCCTTACGGTATTAACACAGAAATCTATGATGCTAATTGTTTCACTCTAGTTACTAAAGCATCAGCCGTTAAACCATTAAATGCCATTAATTGCCCTGCACTAGCAGTCGTCTCACCCCGTTTCCATGCAAAAGTATCTCTTTTAGCATTACTACGCAACATAATAGGCTCTAACATTGCACTTGTGCCACCTGTCACCCCGATAACCGCATCCCCACCGAATAAAGTGTCAAAACCTACATCATCTAAGAAATTACCATCAGACGCAGTGCAAGTATCCCAAGCCACATCAGTGGGGCGATATAAACGACGAGGATTGATAACAGAAACGACACGCACTCCATAGCCTTCGCTTTCCAATGCTTTCGCTGCTTCAAATACGGGAATCAAAGTCATATCACCGATAACCACAAAGACGATTTTTTTTGTACCTTCGGAATCGTGTAAGATAACGCCACCTTTTTTTAAGGCTTCTCTGGTTTGCTCAAAGGTTGTTAAAATGGGTAAAGGAGATTTACTAGCAGTAATAGTGATACCTTTATTTTTCGTACCTAATGCCCACTCATAACAAACTTGAATACTATTAGCATCGCAGGGAAAGAGAGGGAAAACATTACCATTACGCATCATAGCCGCAAAATAGTTCTCAATTTCAGGACGTTGATGAGTCCAACCATTACGCCCTTGCTCTAATGCCCCTGCGGTGAATAAAGTAATAGTAGAAGGGGTTTCTCGTCTTAATTCTGCCATAGCTTGGGTGACGGTTTGCCAAATGGGTAAGCCATTAATGGCAAAAGATTCATAAGAACACCATAACGTACGAGCACCAAATAATGCTAAACTTACCGCTAAACCTGCACAAGCATCCTCACTTAAAGGCTCATATACTTGCCCTTGGGGTTGTTGGAAGTAGGTTTCATCGGTGGTAGGATGGACAATTTTTAAGCCAACGTTGATGTTATTTATCCCTGATGCGGCGTTACCATCGGCATTTGTTACCACAAAATTGGGGTCATTTTTACCGACATGAACTACAATTTCACCCATAGCGGTAGTAGCAACTTTTTTCTCTCCTCCGACTTCATATTCTGTTAGGGGTAAATTGCCTAAGTCGGGAAGGGGTAAAACAGATTCAGTGACGGCTAAATCGACGTTTGAACCACCGTTCGATCGAACAAAGTTGGTGCGTACTAATTCCCATGCCTCTTTAGTTAAGGCTCTTTCTTGCAAAGCCGAGGCGATATAATCTTTATCAAGGCTATCTCCGGGGTAGAGGTTATGGGATTTCGCCCCTGTTTTATGGACTCCAGCCCCTTTGAGTTGTTTAATGATTAAAACAGTTAATGTGCCCCCTAATGCGGATTTAGCGGCTTTATCGGTGGCTTCTAAGACGGCTTGGGTAAATTCTAAGCGTTTTTCAAAGGAAAATCTAGTGCTATCAACATAATCCCCTTCTTGATTAGCGTCGTCGAAGTCTTTAGCGTTGATGAGGATAACTTCTTTAAAACCATTACCGTGCCAATAAGCAATCATTTCTGCGTTGGTTTTGGTGGATACCATACTATGATGCTCTTGGGAGTAACCATTCCATACTAATATCGGTAAAAAGTTGGTAGCTTGAGGATAGGCGGTATTGAAATGTCCAAAACTACTCATGACGTAAGGTTCGCCTAAACCGCCATCCCCGATGGTAACAGGAAATAAAACATTGGGGTGTAATTTCGCCCCCGCCATAGCAAAATGTTGTCCTTGCCCAAGAGGCCCCGCAGGATTGAGTAATCCGGGTATTTGCCCTGATAAATGCCCTAAAAGCCCGTGCATTTCTCGAAAACGCTCACTCATGTCATCTACGGTGTAAATGCCCATTTTTTCAAGGGATTTGTCCAAAAATACGGTGCTATAGTAACCGGGGGCGTGGTGTCCTACTTCAGTAATCAGGTTTTTATGTCCTAGCATAACTAGGGCAGAGATAACATCTACACTACTAGCGAAACCGCCGGGGTGTCCTGATTGTTTACTAGCGGTAATGTGAAGGGTTAAATACCTTAAAGCGTCTGCACCTAATAGGGTTTGATAAATGGCTTTTTTGTCACTTATGTTGGAAATAGCTTTTTCTTGAGGTGCGATCGCACTTTCTTGACCATATTCGTTAAAATAGGGTAATTCTTCTTTAAAATATTGGATACCTTGATAAAATGGGCTAGTTGTCATAATTAAGTTAGCTTTATTTTCTTATTTACTGCAATCTTCCATTAATTGTTACATTTTTTGGTCATTCAGTCCAATAAATAATTACTTAATTTTGAATAGGTAATCATATATGTTTGAGTTCAGAGTTGAGAGTCATAAATAATACAATAATAATTTGTGAATATAGCAATTTTCCAGAAGATAAGCATAAAGTAATATTGCACAATGTTAAGTTTTGTGTGGAGATGTGCGATTTTTTAGGGAGGTTGCGATCGAGTTTTTGGGGAAAGGGGCGATCGCATCGAGGGGAAAAATGGGGATTTTATGGGTTTAAACCATTAGCAAGAAATTAATTTCTGATGCCATATTTTGGGTGTTGGATTACCTTTCATTAATCTAACCTACGGTATAGACAAACATAAGGCTCGATCGTGGTTATGGTAGTTCGATATTTTATTTCACAGCATATCATCTCGTGAAGAACCTCAAATATTGGGATAAGCTAATTTTTTAAACTAGGTCGAATATTAGACATCTCCAATAGACATCTTAAGGGCTTAAGCCCTTACTACGAGTCAGTAAAAAATAATTTCTGGAGCAATTGACTGTTGACAAAAAACTAACTAAACTTTATTATAGTTTATTATATAATTAAGTTTTATGGTTTATAGACCCCACGAATTTGCGAAGCTAATAGGAAGATCAGTTTCAACTCTTAGAAGATGGGATTTTG
>CAYPDC010000089.1:0-16866 GCA_964409355.1 uncultured Cyanobacterium sp. | reverse complement strand
TTTTTCAGCACCTTGATTGATTAATCAATCTTAAAAAAACCCACCGCGAAACCTGAAACCCGAAACCTGAAACCTACCTAAATCAACAATTCTTATATCGAACTGAGGTATTTTATAAGGTTTATAGCTATTATTTTCTAAAAATTTATCATAACTACTGTAGAAGAGCCACTCTTTTACTTCTCCAGAGTGATAAATTATTCAAGGAAAAATCTTAATTTTTACCAGATGTCTAGTCATTAAGTCTTGACTAAATCAGGAAAAACTTGTTGCACGGCAGGATGAACTAAGCGGTGATATTGTATATTTAACCCTTGGGCTAAACTAGAATCTTGTTTTAAAGCCCCAATGCCTTGATTAGCTAACTTGACTATATAAGGTAAAGTATTGTTATTTAATGCTTGAGTAGCGGTACGAGGCACAGCACCGGGTAAGTTAGGAATGCCTAAGTGAATTACTCCTTCTTCTATATAACTGGGTTGACTATGGGAAGTTGTGCGTAGTGTTTCAATACAACCACCTTGATCCACCGCTACGTCAAGGATAACCGAACCGGGGGACATTTGTTTGACTAACTCCCGTGAAACGAGAATCGGTGCTTTTCTTCCGGTAATTAAGACTGCGCCAATGAGTAAATCCGCATGGGGTATAACTTGAGCGATATGTTGAGAATTGCTGTAAAGTAGTTCTACTCTTGAACCGAATATAGTTTCTAAATAGGAGAGGCGATCGATATTTACGTCTAAAATAGTCACCTTCGCCCCCATACCTACGGCGATTTTTGCGGCTTCCATACCGACGATACCTCCTCCAAGAATAACCACATTGCCTTGAGTTACCCCCGGCATTCCCCCCAGTAAAATGCCTTTACCTCCCTGTTGTTTTTCCAAATATCTTGCCCCAATTTGTACCGAGAGTCGTCCTGCAATAAGACTCATGGGAGTCAGCAGAGGAAGTCGCCCATCGGGTAATTGTACCGTTTCGTAAGCGATCGCTGTTACGCCACTTTTAATTAAAAACTCCGTTAGGGTGCGATCGGCGGCTAGGTGAAGATATGTGAACAAGATTTGTCCAGAATGGAGATAGGAATATTCTGAAGATAAAGGTTCTTTGACCTTAATAATTAACTCTTGATCATAAGCGGTATTTTGATCAACAATAGTCGCCCCTACATTTTCATAATCTTGATTAGTAAAACCAGAACCGATACCGGCATTATCTTCGATAAATACTTGGTGATTCTGTTCAATTAGAACCTTTGCACTAGCAGGAGTCAAACCGACTCGAAACTCTCGATCTTTTATCTCTTTAGGGACACCAATTTTCATCTTAACCTCTTCAAGTCACAGTCTTTGATAAATTATAACTGAGGTTACGCAAAGCAAAATATTTGACATTGAAGGCTTTAGGTTTTATCTCAACTAGGGATTGAGTACGATCGCACCTATTGTTTGCCCATAGATTGTTATATAATCTTCAGAAGTGGTCAAAATAACATAAAATAAAATATTTCCTCAGAACATAATGGATATAAAAATCAGCAATACTAATAAATTAGATTGGAGTGGATCAGCTTTAGCATTAGGTTTTTTCGCTGATGATAACCTCACTTTAACAGAGGAATTGAGTCAGTTAGATCAAAAATTGGGAAATACCATTAGTGAGTTAATCGCCGAAACAGAATTTACAGGCAAAGAAGGAGTAAGCGCGATCGCACGGGTGGGGGGAGACAGTGCCATAAAAAAAATCATCATTGTCGGCTTAGGTAAAGCAGAAGATGTCACCCTCAATAGCTTCCGTCAAGCAGGAGGCAATATTGCTAGGGTTGCTAAACAAGGAAAAGTAGCAAAATTAGGAATTGCGATTAATTGCGATAATTATGAAGATGACATTCTCGCCCAAGTCATCACCGAAGGGGTAATTCTAGCATCTCATCAAGATAACCGTTTCAAATCCGAACCCGAAGAAAGTAAAATCAATCTCGACACTGTTGAATTATTGGATTTATCTGCCAGTGAAAACGCCATTACCAAAGCCCAACATATCACCTCTGGAGTTATTTTAGCTAGAGAATTAGTCAACTCCCCCGCCAATGACATCAACCCCGTCACAATGGCGGAAATGGTGCAGAATTTAGCCTCTGAGTATAACCTAGAGTTAACCATCCTCGAACAAGAAGACTGCGAAAAATTGGGCATGGGGGCATTTTTAGGAGTAGCCAAAGCCTCAGATTTACCCCCTAAATTTATTCACCTCCTCTATAAACCTCAAGGAGAAGCAAAACGGAAATTAGCCATTGTCGGTAAAGGCTTAACCTTCGATTCTGGTGGTTTAAACCTCAAAGTTGGTGGTAGCGGAATCGAAACCATGAAAATGGATATGGGTGGTGCGGCGGCTACTTTTGGTACAGCAAAGGCGATCGCGCTTTTAAAACCTGATGTGGAAGTACACTTTATCAGTGCAGTGACAGAAAACATGATTAGCGGTAAAGCAATGCACCCCGGAGACATCTTAACCGCATCCAATGGCAAAACCATCGAAGTCAATAACACCGACGCAGAAGGGCGTTTAACCCTCTCAGATGCCCTTGTTTATGCCGACAAACTAGGTGTTGATGCCATGGTTGACTTAGCCACTTTAACGGGCGCTTGTATCGTTGCATTAGGGAATGACATCGCAGGATTATGGACAACGGATGATAAACTAGCCAACGAGTTAAAAATCGCCTCGGAAGCAGGGGGAGAAAAATTCTGGCAAATGCCCATGGAAAGCAAGTATTTTGAGCAGATGAAATCTCCTATTGCGGATATGAAAAATACTGGCACTCGCGCTGGAGGTTCGATTACTGCGGCTTTATTCTTGCAACAATTCGTTAAAGATACCCCTTGGGCTCATTTAGACGTAGCTGGGCCCGTTTGGGCTGAAAAACCAAGCGCGATCGATAATGAAGGTGGTACTGGTTTTGCTGTGCGCACTCTTGTTAACTGGATTTTAAACCATTAGGATTTGGGAATTAGGAATTAGGAATTAAGGCGATTTCCGAGAAAGAATTTACCAATTTTCTTAGTTCAATTCATTGAACGAAAACTATTAGCTTTGTCAATTTATTGCAAAGCGAGTTGTTATTCAAAACCATTATCCCACAATGAAATGAATTTCATTGCTAATAGCTATCGTTAAATAAATTTAACTCAATCAGGTATATTTATGCTTAGAAATCACCTAAGAGAACCAAATTAATTATTAAAATTTAAGTAAAATTATGAGAGTAATTATAATTGGTGGTAATGGTTTTGTTGGTTCTGCTTATCAACGTTTTTGTGAAAAAAATGCCATTGATTATTTAGTTATAAATAGGGAAAACTATCAAGATTATATTGATACTAAAGGAGATGTTTTAATTAATGCCAATGGTAACTCTAAAAAGTTTTTAGCCACTCAACAACCCTTAGTTGATTTTGATGCTTCCGTGCGATCAGTACGACAATCTTTAATTGATTTTCCCTGTGATAAATATGTATTTTTATCATCCTGTGATGTCTATTCTGATTGCTCTAGTTATGAATCAACAAAGGAAGATGTTATCATTGATATTAGTCAACAAAGTCCTTACGGTTTTCATAAATATTTAGCTGAATTGTGTGTAAAACATTGTAGTGATAATTGGTTGATTTTCCGTATGGGGGGTTTTGTGGGTGAAAATTTGCAGAAAAATGCGATTTTTGATCTTCTATGGGGCGATCGCCTCTGGTTACATCCTGAGAGTAAATTACAATATATCAATACCGACATAGCGGCAATGAAGGTAATGGAGATAATTGACAAGGGTTATTCTCAAGAAATATTCAACCTGTGCGGGAATGGAGTAATTGAGTTACAAGAAGTATTAAATTTGACGAATAGACAAGTAGAAATCAACACCGAGACAAAACCTGTTCATTATGAGGTGAATATTGATAAAATTCAGTCAGTGGTTGATATACCTTCTACCCGTCAGGCAGTGATTGATTTTGTTAATTATAAGATTGGTAAATCCTAGTTAAGAATCGCATTTTCTTGGAGACTACTTAACTCTTGAGTTAAATCGTGTAAATCCTGTAAAGCCTGAGAATTATTCAAATCGGCGGTGCGCAATTTATTCTGTAATTGTTGTAAAATTCCCGCCGATTCCGTGAGAATATTTGTAAAGGCGAAAACTTGTGCTTCTCTTGCGGATTTACCCTGTTTTGCTAAGTCAATATTCCTCCTTAAACTACTTTCAATTTGTCTTAATTGTTTTAAGGCTAATCCATTGGCAGACTTTTGTTTTTTCAGATTATCTTTTAATTTTTCCTCTATTTCTTCCTCTGATAATAACGAATCTCCTCCCGATAATTTACGACTTAAATACTCTATTTTTTCTGGTAACTCAGAGGTGCGATCGCACCCATATTCAATGGCGGTTAATAAATCCATTTGGTGGGCATCATGGAGTAAATTTTGAGCTTCTAATCGTAAATTTTCAGCCTTAGTAATTAATAACTTAGCCTCCTGTTTTGCCAACTGTAATTCTTTTTCAAGAGCTTTATTATCGAGATTAATTTTGTTATTATTGTTTGATTGATTATTAGCCAAAAAACTAGAACCAATTACACCGACAGAGACACTAATAGGTAACATAAAAAAACTAGAAATATTAGCGAATCTTACGCCGAAAAAGAGACAGATACCTGCCATAAAAACAGCTATGGGATAGTTAAGGGGATTAATAATTTTTAGTGCCATTTGATAAAAAATAAGTAATAAGTAAAAAAAATAAGTAATAAGTAGAGAGTTAAATTTATTTAACGATCGCACTAGAAGCTTTGAAAACGCCCTGCATAGGAAGATAGAGAAGAATAATTTTAAAACACCTGAAACCTGAAACCTCTTAATTATTAAAATTCTAATTGTAAATTTTTCATAACTAGATCAATAGTATTAGGATCGCCCTTACGATAATATCCAGCATTAATTTTGGCGATTTCTTGTAAGGCTTGGGCGTTAAATTCCCCATCATTACCATAACCAACGGTGAAAAAGGCGATTCTTTCATCACTGTTAAAACCGCTTTTTTGCAATTCCTGTTCTAATTGTTGTAAATTAATACCACTACCAGAATCTTCCCCATCGGTGAGAATCAATACCGCATTGATAGCATTAGATTTGAGATTTTTTCTTAACCAATCACGGGCATATAAAGCACTATCATAGAGTCGAGTACCTCCTCTTGCCTGTAAACTGCTAATATATTGAATGCCCTGATTTTTACCTTCAGGAGTGCCTTTAATAATCACAGGAGAATTAATTTGATCACTAAAAGTGATAATCGCTATTTCTTCTTTTGGACCTAAATTGTTAATGTAACTTAACAGAGTATTTTGTACCGCCGTCATTTTTTGCCCTCGCATCGAACCTGAAACATCCACAACCACAGCTACTTGAGAAGGTTTCTTAGCATAATTTTCCCAATTCGTCAACATCGCTTCTACCACTTCGGGAGCAGGGGGGCGATAGGATTCATAATTAGGATTAGGATTAACCCCGTATTGACTGCTAAACTTATTACCAAGAGAAACACTAGGATTACCCGGACGCAATCCCAGACTTGCGGCTAATTCTTGGGATTCAGGAGTTAACATAAAATCCAATATTTTTTGTGCGCCTTCTCTTTCTTCTTCTGATACCCAAGGTGCATTAGGGATTATGCCCCGAATATTAGAGCTAAATGTAGCTTTGGGATATACTGCTTGATATTGGGTTTGATTAGTATTATTGGGTTGACTATTTGCCTGAATAACTAAAGATTCATACACAGAACCTACAGAAGCCCAAAAAACACCGTTTTCTACCATAGAATTGGCAAGAGATGCCGTGGAAACCCCATAACGGGTAACTTTTTCCTGAATAGCTTTGACTTTATCTTGATATTTGCTAATATCGTCAATGGTTAAATCTTGGGGTTGTTTATTACTGACGGAGGCAAATTGGGTAACTAGGGTTTGTAAGCCTGAATTGGAGCGAGTTGGGGCGGTTTGTACAAAGTATATCGGTAATGGTGGCGCTTGGGGATCTAATTTTTGATAATTGTCGTATTGAGTTAAGGCTGTATAAATATTAGGTAATTTTTCCAATACTGGTGCTAACTCTTTTGTAGTCATAAACACCATTGGACTAAAAACGATTAAAGGAGTGTCGGTAATAGGAGGAATAAAGTTTTTGCCGGGGAAGATTTTATCAACTTGATAAATTAACTGACTTTGATAGATTTCTCCATCTAAAGAAATGATTGAAGGAAATTGAGGATCATCCGCAGAAATGGTATTATTCGCTAATTGTTGAGTTAGGTTAATGACTTCGGTGACAACATCGCCAGTGCCTTTCACATCACAGGTTAAATAAAATTGTTTTCCATTGCTTAATTTTGGGTTAGTGGCGTTAAGTTTTTCGGCAGTTTGACGACAAAACTCCCCTAAATCACTTCCTGCTAAAAATTTAATCTCTAAGCCCGATCGAGCCTGATTGGTGTTATTATTGGGGGGATTATTCTCACTGCATCCTGAGAGTAGAGAAAGAGAGAAAAGTAAAGAAGCAAAAATTAGCCTAAATCTAGCTACCATCATGATTTAACCCCATTGTTATTAATGTGCTTAATATCAATCATAACTAACTTATTGGTTGATAAAGGTTAAGTCACCCTTAAGAATCTTGGATTATTGCTTAAACAAACTAATTTGGTATTGCTGATTTAAGGTATGAATCTCGTTTTTAAGTAATAAATCATCACCCCTTCCCCTCATCACCCCTTCCCCTCATCACCCCTTCCCCTCATCACCCTATCCCTCTAAATCATAATTCAACAACGCCACTAATTTTATCCTGTAATTCTCGGATTAATTGAGCTTGTTTTCTTAAGGTTAATTGGGTGTTGATACGAGATAGCAATTCAGGTTTACGAAAAGGTTTAGTAACATAATCATTTGCCCCAACACTATAGGCTTCGATTAGATGACTTTCTTCAATACTGGCAGTAAGGAAAATAACGGGTATATCCTCATATTCGGGAGTTGATTTAATACGACGACAAACTTCTAAACCATTAATATCAGGCATCATTAAGTCGAGTAAAATCAAATCGGGGGTTAATACTTTCAGTCTTTCCAAAGCATCTTTTCCGCTTAAAGCTAAACTGGTTTGATAATGTACTGATTCGATGATAATATTCAATAGTTTTAAATTCTGCTTTAAATCATCAACAATCAAAATAATGGTTTCTTCGGGGTTAACCATATTACAACAATTATTCATCTTATTTGTTATGTAACTTTTCAAACTGATTGGTTTTTTCTGTGAGGCCAAAGTTGCTCATAATCGTCACAACACCCCAAGCCGCAAAAACACCGATAATCAAACCAATAACTAATAAGATTATAAACAGTTTTTGAAATTCTTTTTTTTTCTGAGGCGATATGTTTTCTATCTCATTATCTTCGAGAGAATTTATATCGTAACCAGAATTGCGATCGGGATCAAATAGATTATTATTCATTAGTTTTAAGCTAGGAGTATATCTAAGTTTAGGGGGAATCTCGTTTTTGTAAGAATGATGATGAACTTTTTATCATTGAAAATATACCTTTAATAAGTTGTCCAAATTAAGGCATAACATAGAAAGAATCCATCGGTTTAATTTGGTAATCTAAATCACCCTTGCTATGTAGTTAATTATGATTGAGTTTAGCCAATTTTTCGTTAACAGTCAATTGTTCCCACTCTCACCCAAAAACTTTTTCGGCAACCCCTACATTGGAGAAAAAAATAAATCTGATTACCCCCCTTGTCTTTACCTGAGTTAATATAAGCTATAAACAAAATATTTGTGTGAGGATGTTTTCAGATGGTTGTTTCTTTCTCTCGATCTCAAATAGAGGTCAAAAATTTTCCTTTTCATGCTTTACCAGCGAAATTATTCGGAACTGATGGTATTAGAGGCAAAGTTGGCGATTTATTAACCGCTAACTTGGCTTTAGAGGTTGGTTTGGCGGCAGGTAAGGTTTTGCGAGATTATCATTCTACTTCTGGGGTGGTGATTATTGGACAAGATTCCCGTAATTCTAGTGATATGTTAAGTATGGCGATCGCATCTGGCTTAACTTCTATGGGATTAGAGGTGTGGAATGTGGGTTTATGTCCTACTCCCTGCGTGGCATATTTAGCCAAGACTACCGAAGCCATTGGCGGTGTGATGATTTCTGCCAGTCATAACCCCCCCCAAGATAATGGGATTAAATTTTTTGGACACAAAGGAACAAAATTAGATCAGGTTTTAACCGGGGCGATCGAACATACTATCAGTCAACACATTTCAGGGGATATTAACTTAAACGGCGGTAAATGCGGACATATTAGACAAAATCACGATTTAACAAAAAATTACGCCTCTTTCCTTCAGGATTCTATCCCTAATAGTCTCGATTTTTCAGGTATGAAGATTGTCTTAGATTTAGCTTGGGGTGCATCGGTAGAATTAGCACCTTTATTATTTAAGGCTTTGGGGGCAGAAGTGATCTGTTTACACTCCCAACCAGATGGCGATCGCATCAATGTTAACTGTGGTTCAACCCATTTAGATCAATTAAAACAGGCAGTAAAAGACCATCAAGCGGATATAGGCTATGGCTTTGACGGAGATGCCGATCGAGTTATGGCAGTCGATGGCCAAGGGCGTGTTGTCTGTGGCGATTATATCCTCTACCTCTGGGGTAAATATTTACAAAATAAAGGTCTATTACCTGATAATTTGTTAATCGGTACTGTCATGGCCAATTTAGGTTTTGAGACGGCATGGCAAAAATTAGGGGGGAAACTCTTACGCACTGCCGTAGGGGATCAAAATGTCCAATCTGCCATGTGGGAAACTGGAGCGATGTTAGGGGGTGAACAATCTGGGCATATTCTCTGTCATCATCATCATTTTTCAGGGGATGGTATTCAAACAGCTTTACAATTAACTGCTTTAGTGCGTCAAGAAGGAAATTGCTTAAAATCCCTAGTTAACGATAGCTTTAGCCCTTATCCTCAAGTCTTAAAGAATGTAAGAGTTGAAGATCGAGAAAAACGCCTTCATTGGCAAGATAATAACAAAATTCAGGATGCGATCGCATCTGCTGAATCTGCTATGGGAAATCAAGGTAGAGTATTAGTAAGAGCATCTGGCACAGAACCATTAATCAGAGTCATGGTAGAAGCACAAAACAGCGATTTAGTCAACTACTGGACAAATCATTTAGTTAAAGTAGTAGAGGACAATCTTGCTTAATTATTTATGTAGGTTGGGTTGCATACGTTAAACCCAACATCATTACAACTAGACATCGACTAATTTTCTCTCAAGTTTGTTTCACTAATACCGGAAATAGAAGCTAATATTATCCACACTAAGATATTAAGTCTCAAATCGAAAAGACTAACATCAAATAAATTATAGATAAAGTAGGCGATAAAAGCGACTAAATAACTAAAAAAAATAACACTTTTGTTTCCTTTTATTTTTCCCTTAATTAATACCAAACAACCTCTGAATACAATCCATCCGATCAATAACAATAAACCAAGTAAAGTAATTAAACCAGTTTCAGCACCCATCATTAAAAAAAAGTTATGAGGATGGCCTAAATAAATGCTCATTTTTTCTTCATATAATATGGTAAAATTCCTTAACCCCCAACCAAAAAAAGGACGTTTCTCCATTAAATCTAAACAAAAACTCCATTGGGTCGTTCTTAAGGTTTCAAAAGGGCGATCGCCGCTTATATATAATTGATCAGAAAATCTTTTCCACACAATATCTGGTACTATTTTACGCCAAAAATTTTGCAACGGCAAATTACCAAAAGAAGCCCAACTAACGATAATTCCACAGGTAGTTATTAAGCCTAAAATAGCATACCAACGGCAGTAAATAGCAAAAGCAATTACACTAAAAAAGACAATAATCCAACCATTCCGAGAACCAGTTAAAATTAAACAATAACTATAAAGTATTAAACTAAAAAATAAGAATAGATTAATTTTACTAAAAGAGTATTTTTCAAGACGAGAAATAAATAAGCCTAAAGTAAAAATAATGATAATAGCCAAATATAAAGCGAGGATATTAGCGTAAGGAAATACCGAAGATGCCCTTCCCGGTGGAATTCCTTCCCCAGTTAATTGCCAACCCAAAATTTTATCACTAAAACCTATTGTCACCCAATGAAAATTAAGTTCTCCAATGGCAAAAATAACCACAATTATCGAGTTAAAAATAAGAGGTAAAATAAGCCAATATAACTGCTCAAAACTAATGATAACATACCTCAAACTTAAGAATAGCCAAAAAAAAGGGAGAAAATGAACAATTCCTAACCATGCCTCCCCTGATTTATAAGCAAAAATTGAACTAATAATCAAAAACAAGGTAATTATAATTAAACCATAAGTAAGAAAATCATTCTTAATTGTTTGCCAGTTTTCTCTCCATCCCTGATAACAAATATATAATAAAATTAAAATACCAATAAATGTTTGAATAGGTAGAATTAATAAACCAAGAAATAAAAGTTTGTTATTTAAGTTTTGAGATTCATTATATTGTGTCCAAAGCATTATAAGATTCCTATTTGAGTGTCAAATTATTATGAAAGTGGGAGTCAAAACCATTGAGCATTAAAAGTAAGTAATAACTATTCAGGATTTATCATTTATCATTGAAACTTTTGGTTGTTCATTATTATCCTTACTATGATTAATTATTGTCACCGCTAATATCCCTAAAAAAAATAAAAGAAGGATAAATATTAACCCTTTAATAAGATTATTTTTTTCTAAATTTAGCTGTTGTTTTCTAGTGAGAATTTTGCTAGATTCTTGTTCAAGAGTTTTAGAGATAGTTTGTTCAAAAAAGCTCCTTGCTTTTTGTTTATTTCTAATATTAGTAATAATAAAATCAAGGGTATTTCCTTGTGCATCTAAGGCACGATAGAGATATTTTTTCCTCCCTCTTAAATTAAAAGGAATTGAAATAATTCTCCATCCTCTTCTTTGTTTTCTTAAGGTTTCCATTGCTCTTTTTTTTGCTAAAGGACTATATTCTTTTACTAAGTAATTAATGGTACGAGGATCGATTTTGAAACCCCTTTGTTGCATTACTTTTTTTAATTGAGTATAGCTGAGATTTTCCGTTACATACCATTGGATACATAATAATATGACTTCTTCTCTGATTTGATCCCATTGATTGACATTTGATCTCCTCATTTTCTTAACCTCATTGAGCAGATTTTGTTTATTATTTATGATACAAGGACTTACGCATCAATAAGGAAAAACTGTCCCCAGTGAGCCATAACAAAGAATCTCAGAGCTTTGATTTGATGTCTATTAGACTTCTCTAAAAATTATGATTTTTCACTGTATTTCGGGTTAGAAGCCCGAATTTTGTCGCTGTCGATCAGACATCGATCGAGCTACACCTCAGTTCGATGTAAGAATATGGGATAAGGGCGGGTTTCAGGCATCAGGTGGTGCATTGAGCGTAGTCGAAATGTAGCAAGTTTTAGTTTTTTCCCGAAGATTAAATATTTAATTGCCCGAATTGAACATCATAAAATCAATTTAGATATATTTTTTGTCAATTCTTGAACCTAATACCTGACACCCGACACCTTTATATCACCTAAAATTTTATATCGAACTGAGGTAGCTACAGACAAGTTGCCGCTTTTTACGGTAGAAAGTTGTATCATGATCGAATAGATATTAATCAACAAAGGATTATGAAACTTGAAACAAAACAAGACGAGAAAACATTAGTTTACTTACTGGAGGAAGAAACAGAGAAATTAGTAAAATGGGTAACAGACATTGAAAAATCGGAAGATTTGACCATATTTGAGAAAAATAAACAGATAGTCACCCGTTTAGGTGCTCATTATCGCCGTGACGGCTTAACAGAAATCGGTTTTTGGACACCTAAATTAATGCGAGAGGTACTTCATCCCAAAGATATTTACCTCGAAATATTTACTCCCTTAGAAAAAATTGACTGGCGTAAACCCATTCAAAACATTAAATTTAGACGAGATACCGTTTATTTAGAAAGACATGATATTTACTTCTTTGGTGTCATAGTAGGACTACAAGCAGGAACGAGAGATGTTGCAGGATCATTTTACTGGTTAAGATATGTTACTCCTTCAGGGAAAGTAGAGATTATTCGAGATGCCATGGCTTATTCTCTACCCTACGGCATTTTTGCCCCTGCTGAACTTTATGATATGGAAACTTTGCAAAAAGAGAGGGGAGATTTAGACTATTTCAAGCACACAGGCACAATTAGAGATACAAAAATACCGAGAGTTAACGAACCTAGAAATATCTTACAACTTCATGTCGGCACTGCCACCCCAGAGGGAACATTTGAGGGTTTAACGAACCTTTATCGTACCATTGCTGACAAGATCGGGAAAAATCAAACTCTTTCCCCCTATGAACAAAATTATATCGGTTACGATGCCATTCAGCTATTACCCGTTGAACCTACCATCGAATATAGGCGAGATTTTAGCAATCATAGCACCACGTTCCATATTACCACCGATGTGAACGAATTAGACCGTGATTTATACCATGAACCTATAGTAGTGAAACTATCGAAACCAAATACCCAAAATTGGGGTTATGATGTTCCTATTATTGGTTCTAATGCTACTAATCCTAGCTTTTTAGCTACTTTACGTCCTGATGAATTGTTTGATTTTATCTCGGTATTGCATAATTTCCCTGATAAACCGATACAATTAATCTATGATTTAGTTTATGGTCATGCTGATAACCAAGCTGAATTATTAGTTAATCGTCTCTTTTTCAAAGGTCCAAATATGTACGGACAAGATTTAAACCATCAATCACCGATGGTAAGGGCGCTATTATTGGAAATGCAGAGACGTAAAATCAACACAGGTGCCGATGGTGTCCGCATTGACGGGGGACAAGATTTTCGCTTTTTTAATCCCCTCAGTGGTAGAGTTGAATATGATGATCAATACCTGTTGGCCATGAGTGATGTGGTGCAGGAAATTGATGGTTATAAAAGGCTATTATTTACTATATTTGAAGATGGCAGACCTTGGCCCGAAGAAGGATGGGAAGAGAAGTCAACTTATCTTCATTTAATTCGCCTCAAGTCGGAATCTTATCAATGGGGTCCTTTAATTTTCGCTCATAATACTCCTACTTTAAAGGGTTTTTGGGATCGGAAATGGCAGAGAGTTTGTGAGGTGATGACGAAGGGTCAAAATTGGATTACTGGTTGTGGTAATCATGACACTTTTAGACGTGGTAATCAAATCTCCTTAGACTCGGATATAAATGAACATTTAGGGGAATCTTTATCGGATATTATTTATCATGCCTATGATAATCCTGCGGTTACTTTGTGGGTATATACTTTTAGTCCGGGTTTACCGATGGATTTTATCAATGTTTTGATGCACACTCCTTGGATGTTTTTCCGCAATACAGATGAACAATATGGGGTTAAAGTGGTTTGTGAGGAGGTTGGTTTTCTCGATTGGCGTATCTGCGATAAGTTATATCAACGGGAGGATGCCTTTACCCGTATGAAGTCCTGGGGATTCAAAGAATTAAGCCAATTAAAGGAATTTACCCATACTCTTAACTCTACTATGATCGCTAAAGATTATGATTTGGAGGAGGTGATTATTGCTTGTCAGAGTTGTTTTAAGGAGGTTGAGGGCGCTTATTGTGATTTGGATACCCTTAAATTCTTGAAACAGACGGAGATGATTGACTTTTTGCAAAAATTGACGGGCGATCGCCTCAAACAGTGGGCGAATATGTTTATGGAAGACTGTTATCAGGTCTGTAATGTCAGCCATTATTTAGACAAAGTTGATCCTATCTATACTGAGTATAACCTTTCTTTGCGTCGTTTTCGTTCTGATCATCCGTGGATACATTCTAACATTCAAGGGGGCGATCGCTTCAATCGTATTAGTGAAGATGGTACAACGATTTTCTATGGTATTCGCACGAATCCGAATGATAATCAAGAAAAACTCGCTTTAGTGGTCAATTTAGAGGGAAAATCGAGGGAAATAAATCTTTTCGATTGGTTACAATTAGATGTAGAGGAATGGGAAATGGTATTTTCTACTCCTAATGTTTGTCCTCCTGAAGACATCAAAGAGTTAAACTGTTTTTCCCTAGCACAAAGTCAGGGATTTTTACTCAAAAGCAAAAAAGGATCTTCTACAGCAGTTACGACAAAATAGACATAGATTGAATTCGGGCGTATCAGCCCGAATTATCAAGGAAAAATCTTAATTTTTACCAAATGTCTAATGGGAAAAGGGATTGTTTTTCTAGTTTTTTCTTCAACAAGTCTTTAATAAAGACTGTAAAACATCGGTTTCCAACCTAGCACCAAAACTGGTGACTAATTTAGAAGAAGCCAAAGAAGCTAATTTTCCTGCTTTTTCCCAACCTAAACCATTGGTAATGCCATATAATAGGCAACCTGCATACATATCCCCCGCACCAACTGTATCCACTGCATTGACGGGATAAGGTTCAATCTCAATTATTCTATCACCATCGAAAATTAATGACCCTTCTTTGCCAAGAGTGATGGTAAAAGTTTTCGCTAATGTCTGTAAAAATGCGATCGCATCTTCAAGATTATGGGTATTAGCCATTTTTAGGGCTTCAATTTCATTGGAGAATAACAAATCAACGCCATCACCAATAATTTCGAGGATACCATCACGGAAAAAATCCACCATATTCGCATCAGAAAGAGAGAAAGAAGTTTTAACCCCTGCTTCTTGTGCCACTTGTTTCCCATGAATTGCTGTTGCCTTTGCCACAGGAGAGGAAACTAAATAACCTTCAATATAGAGATACTGAGAATCTTTTAACGCCTCATCATTGATTTCCCCTTGAGTTAAATCGCTCGTAATACCAAGAAAAGTATTCATGGTGCGATCGGCATCGGGGGTAACTAAAACTAAACATTTGCCCGTAATGCCCTCAGGGCGATTATTCGAGGATAAATTGGTATCTAAACCACAATTCACCAAATCTTCCCAATAAGCCTTCCCAACCTCATCATTTGCCACTTTGCAGGAATAAAAACCCTTGCCGCCTAGTTGGCTAATAGCTACCATTGTATTTGCGGCTGATCCCCCTGATGACTGTTTACAAGGGTTAGGAAGATGGGTTAATACTTCTTGTTGTTGCTTTTCATCCATCAAAGTCATCACCCCTTTATCAATATTGAGTTGAGTTAACAATTCAGGAGTAACGGAAAATTCCATATCCATCAAAGCATTACCCATACCATAAACATCGTATTTTTTAGTCATTCTCTTTTACCCAGCTA
This sequence comes from uncultured Cyanobacterium sp., assembly GCA_964409355.1. Lineage (GTDB taxonomy): Bacteria > Cyanobacteriota > Cyanobacteriia > Cyanobacteriales > Cyanobacteriaceae > PCC-10605. Next base: position 1,403 of record CAYPDC010000089.1, on the reverse strand, counting down.
GTTTGCATTTAAGTTTACTGGTGAAGGTAGCTAATCGGCAACTCTCAAGAATTTGACGAGTAAGAAAGTAGTGAGAGTTTGCCAACATTCATTTGATTGTCGGATTTAAGTCAAATATTTTGCTGTTGGATTACATTTAATTAATTCAACTTAGGAGGGGCGATTGCACCTACAAAATTAACATAAATTGTTAATTAACTGCTCAAATTCTTCGAGAGATTTAACGCTAATTGTTGCCAGATGTAGTTGTTCAAATTCCGGCCAAGGAATTAAATCCGCCATTACCACCCAACGGTTATTTTCATCTAGTTTTATTTGATTTGGGATGACAAAATTTTGAGCAGTGATGGACAACTGTTGATGCTTGATATACATTATACTTATTAATTATATTTTTAAGACTAAATGTAGGTGCAAGTAGGTACTAACGAGTTTATTGGGTTTGGAACGATTATAACCTATTTTCCTGTGCACCTGCTTTTATTTGAAACGCTTACTTAATAAGGGTTTAATGTCTATTCAGCAACCCCTATTATATATTTCGTCCTATGCCGAAGTTAAATTGGTGAGAGAAACATTCCTGAATGCTGACCAACTTACTGCATCGGTGCGATCGTCATCATTAATAAAGGTTAGTCTGTCTATATTTCCTGTAAAATAGTCTCCCACTTTGGCGTTGCATCATTGCGGGATGATTTCAAAAAGTTTGCAAAAAAATATATTTTGTATCTTCTAGCTTCCGCTTATGTTATACATTAATGCGTCATCCCATGAAGATGCAACGCCCCCACTTTAATAGAGTAAGATTTCCAACTGTTTCCTAGTTGATAATCGTTGAAGGCTTGATTGCCTAATGTTTGTATCCCAAATAATTGAAAAATTTGCTCTCTGGAATTAAAGTAATCATCATCGTTATCTAAACCAATACCTTGAATTTCTCCTTCACTGGTGGTGTAGAAGTCAAATTCTAAGACGGTATTTACTGCTATTTGGTAATAATCACCGATATTAACTCCTTTCCAACCGTTACCATCGATTCTGATGCCATTTGTGCCACTGGTAGTATTTTTAACTTGGGAGTTTTTGTCATCTTGACTGCTATAGCAGTCCTAAATGAGTTGTGAGAATATAATTAATAATTAAAGAAAAAAATTAGTAGTGCGATGCCAAAGGCACGCTGCGCGCCCGCCATGTATCACGAAAATCTTGATCAATATATTCAGTCAAATCCAGATCCGAGAGAAATCAAACGTGCCGTGACGGTAAAAATGTGGTTGGAAGGTTATACTCACCGTCAAATTCATGGGGTTTTGGGGGTGAGCTCAGGTTTTATTAGTAAATGGACTGATATAGCAATCAGGAATGATTCATGAGAAAGAAGCATACATTGATAGTTTCGGAAA
>CAYPDC010000088.1:7319-17025 GCA_964409355.1 uncultured Cyanobacterium sp. | reverse complement strand
AGTTAAAAATTAAGAAATTCTCTAACACCTGAAACCTGACACCTACCAATTATTAATTATTCATTATTAATTGTTCATTGAATTAATGGACTGTTTCTGCTTCCAAAGCATCCATAATGGTTTTATTATATATAATACGTCCAGGAGTAGTATGAATATACTGGGATAAAACTTCACCCTCAGCAGTTTCTCTCACTTTACGCCCGTCATAATATTTCCATACAGTACCATCAGAAAGGGTTTCTTCTTTCTGCACTTGATGGGGATTTTTACTGCCTTCCACAGCACCATCAAAACGAACCCAAATATAAGCGTGTAAATCCACTAAACCTTGTTGGTATGCCCGTAAAACATCATCGAGGTTGGCAAAATAACCATCTTTCCCTTTCGTAGCATAAGGATTTTCGGCGGTTAAATAATAACAACCCAAAACCATATCCTGAGAAGGAGCAATAATCGGTTTACCCGTCGCAGGAGATAAGATATTATGACAAGCCATCATCAACAGACGAGCTTCAGATTGTGCCTCAATTGAAAGCGGAACATGGACAGCCATTTGATCCCCGTCAAAGTCAGCGTTGAAAGGCGGACATACCAACGGATGTAGTTGAATCGCTCTCCCCTCTACTAATACAGGCTCAAATGCTTGAATCCCTAAACGGTGCAGTGTTGGTGCACGGTTGAGTAATACGGGGTGTCCAGTAATTACTTCTTCTAATACTTTCCAAATACAAGGATCGACTTTTTGAATTAGTTTTTTCGCTGCTTTGATATTGTTAACAATACCAAGACGAATCAAACGGTTAATCACAAAAGGCTGGAAAAGCTCGATCGCCATTTCTCTGGGTAAACCACATTGATAAATCTGTAACTTAGGACCTACCACGATTACAGAACGTCCAGAATAGTCAACCCGTTTACCGAGTAAGTTTTGACGGAAACGACCTTGTTTACCTTCAATAATATCAGAAAGGGATTTTAAGGGGCGAGAATTACCACCAACGACAGTGCGACCACGACGACCATTATCGATTAAAGCGTCCACCGCTTCCTGTAACATCCGTTTTTCATTACGGATAATAATTTCAGGGGCGAGGATTTCTTGAAGACGATTTAAACGATTATTACGGTTAATAACTCGACGATAGAGATCATTTAAGTCAGAAGTCGCAAAACGTCCACCATCTAACTGTACCATAGGACGTAAATCAGGAGGAATAACAGGAATGACACTTAACACCATCCATTCAGGTTTTGCCCCCGTAGCGACAAAGTTATCAATTAAGCGTAATCTTTTAATTAATTTCGCTCTTTTTTGCCCTTTACTGTTAATAATTTCTTCTCTTAATTTTTCCGCCTCTTCCTCTAAGTTAATATCCTGCAACAGTCTTTCCACAGCTTCTGCACCGATACCCACTTCAATGCCTTCTAACTCGGAATCCTCAGCGTAAATTTGTTCCTCAATTTCCATCCACTGATCTTCAGTGAGTAATTGACGGTAACTCAAATTACTAGCATTCCCCGGATTTAACACTACATGAGCATTAAAATAAACCACTTGCTCCACATCTCGCAAGGGCATATCTAGTAAAATACTCAAATAACTGGGAATACCTTTTAAATACCAAACATGAGTGACAGGGGCTGCTAATTTAATATAACCCATGCGGTGACGGCGGACTCTGGACTCGGTAACTTCCACACCGCAACGCTCACAAACGATACCTCTGTGACGCACTCTTTTATATTTTCCACACCAACATTCCCAATCTTTTGAAGGACCAAAAATTCTTTCGCAAAACAACCCGTCCATTTCTGGTTTTAGGGTACGATAGTTAATGGTTTCAGGAGTTGTTACTTCTCCTACTACTGTACCATTAGGAAGGGTTCTTTCTCCCCATTGTCGGATTCTCTCAGGGGAGGCAATCCCAATTTTAACGTAGTCAAACTGTCTCTCTTGTTGTTTTCTCTCTTGTTGTTGATTTGGCATATTCAGCTCTGGCTTAACCCTTTGAATATTAATACTTATTCAGTTAGTTATAATTTTTTAAATCTATATGCAATTACCGACTAGATGATTTTAGACATTAGAGATAATTGTGCAGAATCTCCATTATACTATAAACTAATCTTATTTCGATATAAAATATTTGGTGGTGTCAAGGACTCCAGTATCGGATTAATACACATCCCAGAAACTATTTTTTACTGGCTTGCAGTAAATTGGCAAAGCTAACGGTTTTCGCTTAACCTAACACCTGCCACATTTCGACTTCACGGTTATCGAGCGAAGTCGAGATGCAATGCACCGAAATTTATCATACTCAAAGTCAGAGAGCCAAAATATAGCAATCAGTTATGAGTTGTGAGAATACTATCCCCCCTAACCTCCCTTAAATAAAGGGGGAATTTAGTTGAAATTTCTCATAAATGATTCCTGATTGCTATATAGCAATTTCTAGCCTTATGAGGTGCGCTCAAATTCTTTAATCTGGTAAACTTTAATTTTGTTTTTGTACCTCGTAACCATGAAAAACGCTATATTATGATTCGTTGACTTTCATTGTGGGATAATCGATAAAAATAGCAAGATTTTTGATAATTTCAGAAATACCTTGTAAAATCAGTAAAAAAGGACTAAGTATAATCATGGTTTTTATGGGGTAACGGGGTAAACCGCCATCATCAGGAGAGATTTCCCAGATTTGCCATGAATTAATAACGTATTGCCAAGAAAAATAAATTATGACTCCGCAAAAAGGAAACAGAAATAAAATCACTCCTAAAATGTTAATCAAAGCCTTTAATTTCGTTGAAAAATCTTTATAAAAAACATCTACTCTTACATGAGCGTTAACCTTTAAGGCATAAGCTACACCTAAAAAGAAAATCAAGTCAAATACATACCATTGTAACTCTATAAGACTATTTGAGCTTAAATTTTCCCCGATAATTTTACCAATGTATCTACCTAGCACATTCCAAACTCCCAAGATAATCATGACTAAAACTAAGCCATAACTAAATTTTCCACACCATTCACCGAAATTATCGATCATTTGAGATATTTTTAAAGCTATTTTCATGGATTATTACTTAATTTTTTTAGATGTTTTGCACCACATACTATAGCAATTTCTACCATTATGAGGTACACTCAAATCTTTATAATCGGGACGACTCTAATTTAATTTTGTACCTCGTAATCATGAAAAACGCTATATATTTAAAAAATAATAAAGCAAAAACTGTTTTAAAATGAGTTTGATGATCATGATATGAGTTAACCATCGTGTCTGAAGAAAAAGATTCTTATTATTTAAGTATTGTTATTATCAATTATAAAACTCCGAAATTAGTCATTGATTGTCTCAATTCATTGGCTTCGCAAATTCCGAGTTTACCACCGACAAAGGTTATCCTTGTGGATAATGACTCTCAGGATAATTCGGTTACTTTAATCCTAGATGCTATTATTACTCATGGTTGGCAAGATTGGGTACAGTTAATCGAGTCTAAATTTAACGGCGGTTTTTCTTATGGCAATAATGTAGGAATTAAAGCAATTTCAGCGAATAATTACTTATTGTTAAATAGTGATACTATTGTTAGGGAAGGTGCAATCAGAATTTTATTGGATACCCTAGAAAAATATCCCCAAGCGGGTATAATTAGTCCTCGCTTAGAATGGTTGGATGGTGAGCCTCAAATTAGTTGTTTTCGGAATCGATCGCCCCTGAATGAATTGATTAATTCCGCCAAAACAGGGGTAATAACCAAAATATTAAATAAATATAATGTTCCCTTACCTGTTAGTGATCAAATTATAGAAGTAGAATGGACAAGTTTTGCTTGTGTGTTAATCAGAAAAGAAGTGATTGAGCAAATTGGCTTGAATGATGAAATATATCAACACGGGATGCCATGGTATTTATCTCAATTTGAGGATGCTCAATCAACGGATATTTGTGGAGAATCTAGCACTCACTATACCAAGTTACCCACATATCCGCAAACGGTTGATCGCATCTATGAACATTTCCCGAATCTTAAATTTATTTATGTCATGGGTCATCCCATTGATCGTCTCGTTTCCCAGTATATTCACGAATGGACACAAAGGGTGATTAATATTGACATCAACCAAGGAATCTACGATCATCCCGAATTGATTAGTTATAGTCAATACCCGCTACAATTACAACCATTTTTTGATACTTTTGGGCGAGAGCGAATTTTACCCATCTTTTTTGAAAGACTTTTAAAATATCCTCAAACAGAATTGGAGAGAATTGCTAAGTTTATTGGTTACGAGTTTTCGGTAAAATGGCATGATTTATCGGCGGTAAATGCCTCTCAAGAGAGAATGCGCAAGAGTGAATGGCGAGATTTTTTGGTGGAAGCACCTATATTAAAACAAATTAGAAAAAAGATTATTCCTCAAGGTTTCCGTGATTGGATTAAAAGTCAATGGATGATGAAACAAAAACCCCAATTAACACAGGAAAGTAAAAAGTATTTACAGTCAATACTCGATCGAGATTTGCAAAAGTTAGGGCAATGGTTAGGAGTAGAGTTAAATTGTGATAATTATAAGCAAGTCGTTCAAGAAACAGAGTTATATTGGTAATTTGTCTTCCCTTACGGGGAAGACTCATAAAGTGATTTCGGCGATTGCCAAAAGATGATTGATTCATTTAAAGGTTGTACTTGGGTACCGGGATAGTAAAACTCTAGTATTTTTTCAGCATTCCAACCGATTCTAGCTAAATTATAACTTCCGAATTGGCTTAACCCAACCCCGTGGCCAAATCCTCCCCCGATGAATTTATAACCCGTCAATTTTTTATTTTTATCATATATAGGATCTAAATAGAAAAATGTACTTCTAGGTGGTCCTAATGCACTTCTGACTTCGTTTTTCTCAAGGGTAATCACTCCTAAATCTGTGACAACTTCTAATTTTAAAATTCTCCCAGAGGACGATCGCGCCGTAATAGTTATAGATTCGATCGCCTTTATATCTGCCAAAGGATGTTTAATCCGAGTGAGGTATTTTTGTAAATCTTTTGTTAACTCTGCCAAACTGCTTTGTTTTTGCCAACGAAATAGGCTTCTACCGGTTTCATTAAATCCTTTTTCGAGGCTAAGAAATTTACGGAAATTAGCTTCATCCTCTAAAGTTTTTTGATTCAAATTCCATATCTGTTGAGGAGAATCAATGACAGACTTTAAATAAGGACGATTTTCCCCATTCCAAATATCGGCAAAGTTAGACGTTATACCCCCAGTGGTAGATGAATATAAGGCATCTACTAATTCATTCTCGTATGTTAACACTAATCCCTTCGTAGATGCGATCGCTTGATCCGCCGTTTTTGACGTTCCTGTTAAGCCATAATATACTTGACAATGAGTTGTGGCACAAAGTTGATAATTATCCGCTTCAAATCTTCTTGTATTACGAAGGGCGTAAGTTCGAGCAATAATAGTTTGTGCCTGTGCGGCGGCGAGGGGGGCATTGCCACCAATCTCATGAGGTACTACTCCTCGCAAATAAGTTTCTATATCCACTTGATTGACGAGAGTATAATCATTGTATGAATTAGGTTGAATGATAAAATTACCCCCATACTGCCTCCATTTCCCCTCTTTTCCCTCTTTAACTTGCACAACTCCTTTATTGCTACTGATTTTCAGAAAGTTCACTTGATAGGTGTTATCTCCCACGGAGAAAGAAACCTCTGGTTTTTCCAAAAGAATAGCGGTTTGAATATAAACATTGTTATAACCTGCTTCTTGCAACTGTTGTAATAAAAGCCTTCTCAAGAAGGGCGTATTATAAGTATCACGTTTAGCCCATACCTGCCAACGCCCGGGTTGAGTAATTTCTACCTCAATGCCCAATTTACGCCAATTACTAGCGTCATTCTCTGCTGTTTCAAATGTACCATGATCTCCCAAAATTAATCTTTCTTCAATGTATTTATTGGGTAAAGATTGGGGAATGATGTCTAGTTTCAATTCCTTGGTTATCAGGGATTTATTTTCTCCTGTGACATTGTTAGTAAAGGTAAGATTTAAGGTATCATCTCCCATACTTTTTAGAGTTATCTGATCTTCTAATTCATCGCCGAATCTTTGTACAATTCCTACTTTAATATCTAGGGCTAAAAGGGGTATATTTTCAGAAAAAATAGAGATAATTGCTATTAATGGAATATTTAAGCAAAATTTATTAATCTTAAATAACCAGTTATTTCGCATAAAATTTTTATTAATTGTTGTCATATAACCAAATTAAATTTCAGATCAGATATTTGTTAATAATGGCTCTCTTAATTTTACCACTCCGAACCCCGAACTCCAGTTAGATCAATTCTGTTTTTCATTTGGAATATATTTGACACGACACTGCAAAATTTCCTCTAAGATAGCACCTTCTAAAGAAATATTGTTATTATTTTGAGACAAGTATTGATATACAGCATCAGCATCTGATCAAATATAATTTAGTTGATTTCTAATAATAAATATACCTGTATGATCCCCCCTAACCCCCCAAAACACAAAGGGGGAATTATAAAGAAAATTGGTAAATTCTTTCTTGGAAACCGCCTTAGTTGAAATGTCGAGTTTAAAACTTATCTCCCAACTCCCAACTCCCAACTCCCAACTCTTTTAAATATTAGTTAACTCTTTCTCTTTAACTTTAAAAATATCGTCAATTTTAGCAGTGTATTTGTCAGTTACTTTTTGAATTTCGTCTTGTAAATCTCTCGATTCATCCTCAGAAATGTCACTGGCTTTTTCTTGTTTTCTCACCTTTTCGATCGCATCTCGGCGAATATTACGAATAGCGACTTTACCTTCTTCAGCGTATTTAGAAGCCATTTTAACAAACTCCTGACGACGTTGAGTCGTTAAAGGGGGAATATTTAAGCGAATAATTTGCCCATCATTACTGGGAGTCAAACCAATATCAGACAGAGAAATCGCCTTTTCTAACTGAGAAAGACTACCCTTATCAAAAGGTTGAATCATCAAAGTGGTAGCATCAGGGGTACTAATATTCGCTAAAGATTTAAGGGGAGTTTCTGCCCCATAATAGTCCACCATAATCTTATCCAATAAACTAGCATTAGCACGACCAGTGCGGATAGTATTTAAGTCTTGCTGTGTTTTTTCCACACTTTTGATCATTAAATTTTGAATTTCATCAATTAACGTCACAGAAACCTCCTACAATAGTTCCTACTTTTTCTCCTTTGACTGCACGGATTATATTACCACGCTCCAATAAATTAAAAACAACAATGGGAATATTATTTTCCTTACAAAGTGCGATGGCAGTTCCATCCATAACCCGTAAATCATTAGTTAAAACATGATTATAGTTTAGACTATCATAACGACGGGCATTAGGGTTAGTAACAGGATCACTATCATAAACTCCATCGACTTTCGTGGCTTTGAAAATGACTTGGGCATCAATTTCCGCCGCGCGTAAAGCCGCAGTGGTATCCGTAGTAAAAAACGGATTACCCGATCCCGCTCCAAAAATAACCACCCTACCTAATTCTAAATGACGAATGGCTCTTCTCCTAATGTAAGGTTCAGCTACTTCTTGCATAGCGATCGCAGTTTGTACTCTAGTAGGAACGTTCATTCTTTCCAACGCATCCTGCAAAGTCATGGCATTCATAACCGTAGCAATCATACCTACATAATCAGCAGTAGCTCGATCCATGCCCTTAGCGGAAGCCTGAACCCCTCTAAAGATGTTACCACCCCCCACTACGATGGCAACTTGGACATTTTGAGCCACGACTTGGGCAATATCTTCAGCGATTTCGGCAACCACTTTGGGATCGATGCCGTAGCCTAAATTACCCATTAATGCTTCACCGCTTAATTTTAGCAAAATCCTTTGGTAAGTCATTCTTCAGTTGCCTTTATATTCGATAAATTTTCTTCCGTTAAGATAGCAGTTTTTGACTACTATCAATCAGTTTTTTTCTTTACGCAGCAACTTTTGTCTTTAACAATAAATTTTCTTCTCGTTGTTTAAATTCTCGTAGTTGAGTTTCAATTTCTGTGCAGACAACTTGACGGTATTCTAAAAAATGCTCGTTATGGGCGCATACTGTTATATACTGTTCCCACACTGCTGGATTATTTTTGATAATACTGAATAAGTGATGCCAGAATTTCCAACGGGTACTGCGTTTAAATCCCTGTCGCCAGACGACGATGGCAAGGGCTTTTAAATCTACTAATTCGGGAAATTTAGAGGGAGGTTTTGCTTTTGGTGCGCCTAGTTTCAAAAAACAACGATAGGTGCGATCGAGGAAGGTATGGGGATCGTATAATTCCCAAAAGGCTTTAATATATTCTTGGGCAATTTCTTCTATGGGTCGAGTTGGGATAAAATTCATCAGGGTACTTTGGTTAATATCCTGTTTACCGTCATGACGCAATCTTCCCTCTTTTTCTAATCTTGCCCATAATGCCGTATTCGGTAAAGCCTGTAACATCCCAAACATTGCCGTTGGAATCGCAGCTTCTTCCACAAATTCGATGATGCGATCGCCCGATCCTTTTTTCTCTCCATCAAAACCGATGATAAACCCTGCCATAGGACGTATTCCTGCTCGAATTAAAGTATCAATGGTATCCGTGAGAGAATTACGGGTATTTTGGAATTTTTTAGTTAATTTTAAACTTTCTTCATCAGGGGTTTCAATACCTAAAAATACCGCATCAAAAAAACATTCAACCATTAACTCCATTAACTCCTCATCTTGGGCTAAATCCACCGAAGCCTCAGTATTAAAACGGAAAGGATACTGATGTTCTATTTGCCATTCTTTCAACTCCTTCAGCAATAATTTGACGTTGCGTTTATTGCCGATGAAATTATCATCCACCATGAAAATACTCCTTCTCCAGCCCAAATCATAGAGATAATCTAACTCTTTGAGTAATTGTTGAGGGGTTTTAGTGCGGGGTTTACGTCCATAGAGGACGATAATATCACAAAATTCGCATTGGAAAGGGCAACCACGGGAAAATTGTACCGACATGGAATCATAAGCATCTAATTCCAGTAAATCATAACGGGGGATAGGGGTTTGTGTGACACTAGGCTTCTCATCGGTGCGGAAAACCCCCTGAGTTTCCCCCCTTTCAATGGCTTTTACAAATTCAGGGAGGGTGATTTCTCCCTCATCTAAAATTAAAAAATCCGCCCCTTCAATCTCATGAGGCACAGAAGTAGCATAAGGACCACCCACCGCCACTAATTTACCTCTTTCTTTGGCTTCGGCAATCTGATAGAGTAAATCAACTTTTTGCACTATCATTGCTGATAAAAGCACTAGATCTGCCCAAGCCCATTCTTCTTCTGTTACAGGACGAATGTTGCGATCGACTAATCTCATTCCCCAAGTTTGAGGGAGGATTCCTGCAACGGTAATTAAGCCAAGAGGGGGGAGCAAAACTTTGCGGTTTACTAATTCCAGACTTTTATCATAAGACCAAAAGGTCGGGGGGAACACAGGATATATGAATAAAACTCGCATAGTTTACGCCTTAAATTTTTCTTTAATCTTACCTCAGTTCGATCTAAAAATGATTTTACTTCAATATTTCTAAATTTTAACAATGATGAAGACGAGAAGGGGAGAGGGGGAGGAAAATGCTC
>CAYPDC010000088.1:0-7219 GCA_964409355.1 uncultured Cyanobacterium sp. | reverse complement strand
AAATGATTCCTGATTGCTATAGTTCTAGTCATTGCCTAATTTGCCGATAATGTGATGAAGTTGCTTAATATTAGTTAAAAATAAACTATCCGTTGATTGATCAATTACTAATAAGCCTTTAGACTCTAATTTGTTGATCATAAGCCCACATTCTTCAGTATTTAATTGGGCTAAATCCCCTAAATCCTTTGGGGAAAAGTTGAATAATTTAATGCCATTTTCTGTGGTTTTACCGTATTTATCCGCAAGGGAAAGCAATACCGTCGTTAGTCTCACTTTACCGGTTTGACGGTGAAATTGACAGTATTTTTGATAATCCGCTACTTTTTTCACCATCATTGTTAAGAGACGATTTTGAATTTGAGCATCTCTGTAGAGAATTTGTAAGAATCTTTGGGCGGAAATGCTTAATAATTCCACATCAGAAATGGAAGTTATACAACTATTAGTGTTGACACTATCTAAAATACCTGCCTCTCCCACTAAAGCACCTTTGCCGATAATTTCGAGGGTGACATTTTCTTGATGTTGATAAATGTTTTCCAACTTTACCCATCCTGAAACGATTAGATAAATAGCTTTACCCCAATTGTCTTGGGAAATAATTACCTCATTAGCATTATAGCTTTCACTTTCAGCCATAGACAAAAGCCATTCAAGGGTTTCGGTGTCAAGGTTATGGAATAAGGAGAAAGTGTCGCTAAAATCCTGCGTCTCCATGAATTGTTTACTTAAGAATTGCTCAATTTTATAACTAGAATTACTGCATTTTACTTGATTCTGTCTTTATTTTCAACTGTATAAAATCAGAGAAAAACTATGATAGCCCTCCCCAAGTCTTCAAATTTTAAGATGGTTTACGTTGAGATCGCTATATTATTAATGCAATGGGGGACTTTTTCGATTGCTTCCTAGTGCATACTCCCAACTCCTCACTAATAAATCGGAGGCAAATAACCTAACGCATCCTTAACTCTTTTTAGGGTTGCATTGGCGACATTTTCCGCTTTTTCTCTACCCTCTTTCAACACAGAATCGAGATAACTCTTATCCGCCATAATTTCTGCGTATGTATTCTGAATTGGTTGCAATGCCTCAATTACCGTATCTGTTAACAACGGTTTGAATTTCCCCCAACCCATATCCCCGCATTCGCTGTTTACTTTTTCTTTACTTTTACCGCTCAAAATGCCGTATAATCGTAATAGGTTATTACATTCGGGGCGATCATCGTTAAAACTTAAGCCCATAATCGGATCTGTTTTACATTTCTTAATCTTTTTCTTGATCTCGTCGGGAGTATCCAATAAGTTAATCCTACTCAATTCGGAGGGATCAGATTTAGACATTTTTTTCGTGCCGTCTGTTAAACTCATCACCCTCGCACCTTCTTTCTTAATCATAGGTTCAGGTACTTTCAAAACGGGGTTATCTTCGCTACCGAATTTATCATTGACACGGATAGCAATGTCACGGGTTAATTCTAAATGCTGTTTTTGATCCTCTCCCACAGGCACTTGATCCGCATCATATAACAAAATATCCGCCGCCATCAACACGGGATAATCTAATAAACCAACGCTGACGTTTTCTCCTTGTTTCACTGCTTTTTCCTTAAACTGAATCATTCTCTCTAACCAGTTTAAAGGAGTAACACAATTTAGTAACCATGTCAATTCCGTATGGGCTTTAACATGGGATTGGACAAATATAGTCGAGTAATTCAAGTCAATACCACAGGCGAGGTATAAGGCGGCGATGGTATAGGTATTATCTGCTAAACAGGTGCGATCGTGGGGGACTGTAATAGCGTGTAAATCAACAACACAGAAAAAGTTGTCGTAATCAGCTTGTATCTCTACCCAGTTACGAATTGCCCCTAAATAATTGCCGATGTGAAGACTCCCTGTGGGTTGAACTCCTGATAAAACACGCTTTTTAGTCATGATTCCCTTAGAATATGTATGAATTGGGTTTTATTAATGATTAACAATATTTTTGATGTCTGAGGGCGAATTATATCATTATTTGGTAAGGGAGGAAAGCATCTTATTCGTCCATAGTTTTTTCATTACTCATTACCCATAATTTTTTCGTATCCTAATGAACCTATAATAAAGGCGATTAAGAAAATAAATGGATTGATACTTAATTGTACTAAAGAAGTAACCGCAGGACCGGGACAATAACCGCCTATTCCCCAACCAATACCAAAAATAACCGCTCCCAGAATCAATTTTAAGTCAATATTTTGACGGGTAGGTAAATAAAAATTTTGCTCAAAAAGGGGATGTTTTAACTTTAGAATAAAGCGGAAAGTAATAAGGGTTACTCCTACTGCACCACCTAAGACAAACATAAGAGTAGCATCCCATTTTCCTGCTACGTCTAAGAATCCTAAGACTCTTTCTCGATCGACCATTTGAGATATACTTAATCCTAAACCGAATAATAAACCGCTAATTAAGGCGATGATACTTTGTTTTTTCATCATTTTTTTACTTATTTTTTTAATCAAAAAATCCACAAGTTAAGAAATCAATAACTCAAGAAACCAATTATTATTTAAGTCTTAATTGATAAGGTGTCTAGTAATATAAACGGTGATCATTCCAGAGGCTAAAAAACTCATCACGGAAAAGAGCGATCGCACCGATAATCGCCCCAAGCCACAAACACCATGACCGCTAGTACAACCGTTCCCCATTCTTGTGCCCCAGCCGACTAATAAACCGCCTAAAATCATAGGAATAATTGCGACACCAGAAGTCGGAGTGGAAGGAAGGGGTAAAATATATTCATAAATAAACCCTCCTGCAATCATTCCCCCTAAAAAATACCAACGCCATCGTTGAGTCGGCGATAATTCCAATACTCCATTAATCATGCCACTAATTCCCGCTATACGCCCATTGAAAGCAAGTAAAATCGTGGCACTCACACCGATGAGAATACCCCCGATTAAGCCATAAATCCAACTAGATGCGATCGTCATAATCCTCAAAATGATTAATCATATAACTTTATAACAATATTTTATTTTAATTTGATTTGTCCTTGATGAAAATATGGAAGCAAGAAAAATTTGAGTAAAAGAACAAAAAATAGTTTAATTAAGTTTATCTGGTTTCATGCCTTAATTTGTGGAAAAACTATTTAATAATTGTAAAAAATCTGTGAAAATTCAAGAGAATAAAATTAAAGTCGGCAATTTTGAGTGGTTTTATCGGGAAATATTACCCAATCAAGACAATAACAAAATACCCGTGATGTTACTACATGGTTTATTATCTCAAAGTTTTTGTTGGGTAGAAATGATGTCTAGTTTAGCAGAATATGGTTATCATGCGATCGCACCTGATTGGTTGGGATGGGGATTGTCAGACATCCCAGAAAAAAGAGAATTTGGTTACAAACCTGATGACTTTATCGAGACATTAAAAGACTTTATTGAGGCTTTAGAGCTAGAAAAAGTATCATTAATTATCCAAGGATTTTTAGGCACAATTGGTATTCAATATGCCCTTGAATATCCTGAAAGAATAGATCATTTAGTCATCTTAAATGCACCCATTACCATCGATGCAAAATTACCTTGGCAAATTGCTCAATGCGGATTTCCCTTGTTAGGAGATATGGTGACACAAGATCCTTTAATCGTCGATCGCACCTTAGAAAAAGGCTCTGGATTTGTGATTTCCGACAACAATTTAGCCTTATATCGAAAACCCATTGTCACCTCATCCGCAGCAGGAAGAATGTTAGTAACCACGGTTAAAAATCTGCAATTAAAAACAGTCACAAGGGAAGTAGAAACGGGTTTAAAAACATGGGAAAAACCCTGTTTAATTATCTGGGGAAAAGAAGATCCTTGGTTAGATTTTAACTCTGTAGAAAATTTAGTTAAAATTAATAAAAATCTAAAATTAAGCCTATTGCCAGAAGCAAAACACTATCCTCAAGAGCATTTTTCTGGAGAAATTTCGCCCTTAATTGTCAACTTTTTAGGAAGCAGAAAATAGATGAAGTCAGGATTACAAGGAGAAGATTCGTTTATAATAGTATCGCTTAAAGTGGTAACAGCACCGATCGAACTTAGGAAAATAAAATGTTTAACTCCTACTTTCAAACATTGCTTCACCAGATTAATTGTACCTTCGGCGTTGATGCGATCGAACTCTGCTACGGGATTTGTGACGGATTCTTCTAAAATATGAGCCCTTGCCGCCATGTGAATAACAACATCAATCCCTTGTAATGCTTCTTGCCATGAGGTGCGGGCACGCAGCGTGCCTTTGGCATCGTCTATTTCTCCTTGATCACCTCTCATGAGATCATCTTCAGGAGTTCCCTCCATACCTAGAATAACTTCTGTACCATCTTCTAAAACATCAAGTTCAACATCAGGAAGAACAAAAAATCCACCATCTCCCAAAATACCATTCTGAAGATCGATAATTCTTTCATCCACATTGGAAAAAGAAATAATCTTGACGTGTAAACCAGAATCAAAATAAGCTAACGGACTCTCCAGTCTTCCATCAGCCATACCGTCATATTTTAGCGATCCTGCCCAAGTATCGAGAACCTTTCTGCTTCTGATTCCCGCAGTTAAACCCAATGCCGCCGACATCTTGAAACCTTCATTGGTGCTAACTCTCAATCTTAAATTAGGGTTATCATAGTATTCTGTTCCCCTTCCAGGACCATATACTAACAAATGATTTGGTCCCAATAACCAATCAGCTTGAGGTCTAAACTTTTGCAAAGTCAAGTCTAATCGATTATGACGATCAATATTAAAAGCAATATCACCTGTTGTATAGTTTTTCGTTATGTTTGTTGCTAAAGTGCTTTCGTGAGAAGGTATCAAAACACCACTGGTCAACTGTTCCGCCAATCTGTGCCAACCATCTCTCCATCGTTCGGCAGTGTTTCTTGTTACTTTTATGTTCCCTTGTATCTTTACTGGTTCAAATTTGGTCTGAAAATGTCCTGTTTCTGATATGGCGATAATTCTGTATGTTTTCCCCGGTGGAACGTCAAAGGTTTTACTATACTTTTCTGTTCGAGATGTTTTTTCTGCTTTATTATCTGTAATTTCAGAGGAATAGGTAAAGTCTAAACCCACATCACCACCGAATGTCCCCCCGATCTTCGGAACGGCAATTTTTCCATTTAATCCTACTTTTGCCCCGACTTTCCAACCATATTTTTGAGTATAAGCTCTTTGTTCTTCTGCGGTAAAACTTTGCTCTATCACTTCTTTTGTGGGTGTAGCACCACCGTTTATAATAGTGCGAGAAGTAATTCTTGTTTGTTGAATGGTGATTCTCGTTCGATCTAAATCACCATTTTCGTCAATAAATTTAGGAGGAACGATGGGGAAAGAATATTTAATATCCCTCAAATCAAATGTTGCATTATCAAAAGCAGGAAATTGAAAAGGATACTTATCGGGGTTAATACGTTCAGCAATTCCCTGAAATTCAGCAGGATTACTAGGACGCCCATCATCTATTTCTTTAATAATCGCCCCCGCCAAGATTACGTCCTCAATATTGAAGTCTTCTGGTTTGACACTATCAAAAGGCGGTCTATATTCTAGATCATCTCGAACCCTTTGAACTGTATCTGTGGAAAAAGTCATTGATTTTTTTTATCCTTAATAATGAAGTGTGTAATCAGCCAATCTTATGACCAATGTTAAGTAGAATAACATCGAAAAGGTATAATTCGTAACAAATATTAATATTTTTCAGTGTTTCACAATTTATTCAGCATTATTGTACAGTAATAATTAAAGACTCATAAAAAGTAAAATCATGGCTTTATTAGGTAATATTATTTGGTTAATTTTCGGTGGTTTTGTCAGTGGTTTAGGCTATATCATTGGTGGTTTAACTCTTTGCTTAACTATTATTGGTATCCCTTTTGGTTTACAAGCTATTAAAATTGGGATCGCAACCTTAACTCCTTTTGGCAAAATTAATGTGGTAGAAGAAAATTCTGGTAGTCTTTTGACGATGATCTTTAACGTGATTTGGGTGATTTTTTTCGGATGGGAAATTGCGGTTTCTCACTTAGTTCATGGTTTAATTTTAGCTATTACTATTATTGGGCTTCCTTTTGCTAAACAACATTTTAAGTTGGTTCCTATTGCTTTATTTCCCTTTGGCAGAAATTTAAAAGACATCAATTAGTTCATAGTTAATGGTTATTTAATTATTCATTATTCATTATTCATTCTCACAATGCGTATATTAATCAGTAACGATGACGGTATTTTCGCTCAAGGTATTAGAACTTTAGCAGATGCGATCGCATCTAATGGTCATGAGGTGACAGTGGTAGCGCCCGATCGAGAAAGATCTGCTACAGGCCATGGTTTAACTTTACATCAACCCATTCGTGCGGATATAATAGAGGGGATATTCCATGAAAAAGTAACCGCTTGGTCATGTTCAGGAACACCCTCCGATTGTGTTAAACTGGCTTTGAGTGCCATATTAAAAGACAATTTTCCTGATTTTGTCTTGTCGGGCATTAATCAAGGCTCTAACTTAGGTACTGATATATTATATT
The DNA here is from genome assembly GCA_964409355.1 of uncultured Cyanobacterium sp. GTDB lineage: Bacteria > Cyanobacteriota > Cyanobacteriia > Cyanobacteriales > Cyanobacteriaceae > PCC-10605. Next base: position 634 of record CAYPDC010000088.1, on the reverse strand, counting down.
CGGGAACAGTGTCGGCGGCAATGGAAGGCACAATGGAAGGGATAACCAGTATCGCCTTTAGTTTAGCTAGTTTTACCCTGAAAGAATTTCAACCCGCCGCAAATTATGCCCTTAAATTAATCAAACAGTTAACGGAAAATCCTTTACCCGAACCGACTTTATTAAATGTTAACATCCCCCCCGTACCAGAATCAGAGATTAAGGGAGTAAAAATAACCCGTCAGGGCATTAGACGTTATACAGAAAATTTCCAACAGAGGTTAGATCCCAGAGGAAAAAGTTATTATTGGTTAGCCGGGGAATTAGTGGAAGAAATCGAACAACCAGAACATATTTACTTACCCCCTGATTTACCTACGGACGTTCAAGCAAATAAGGAGAATTATATTACTATTACCCCCTTACAATACAATTTGACCGATGTGGTGACAGTGCAAAGATTGAAGGGAATGAATAATTAAGAGGTGTCAGGTTATCCCTAGGGCGTTCAAAATATACATGATTACGATCAAGGCTTATATATTGATGATCGCTATTTTAAACACCCTAGGTTATCCCCCCTATCTTCCCCATCCTTTCTAGGAGTTACGCATTGACAAAAATCACTAAATGTGCATAAGAAAAAATAAGTTCC
>CAYPDC010000087.1:0-17154 GCA_964409355.1 uncultured Cyanobacterium sp. | reverse complement strand
TTATTTTTTCTTATGCACATTTAGTGATTTTTGTCAATGCGTAACTCCTAATAATCAGTGAATCAGGCAAATAAAACAAGCCTTCTTCTGAAAGATGAATAGCATCATATCCTTGCTGAGATAATGCCTTAACCGTTAAGGGTGATACTCCCATATCTGCTAAAAATTTCATGCTACTTTCTCCTCAAAAGAATACACTTTTTCATCGGCTAATAAGAAGGCATAGTTAAGGGAGGCTTGTATATCTTCTAATTCAAGGTAAGGATAGGCTTCTAATATTTCATCGATCGACATATCACTAGCTAATAATTTTAACACTAAAGCGACTGTAATGCGCATTCCTCGAATACAAGCCCTTCCGCCCATAATTTCAGGGTTAAAGGTGATTCTTCCTAAGATAGTTTTTGTATTTTCCATCGTTTTCTATTTAATTGAGGTTACTATATTCCATTATATTGGATTAGATAAGATCACTAAGTAGTACAGTGCGATCGCACCTACTTTTTTGAAATTTTAAGATATTATAAAAAAAATATTGTGTCAAACTGCATAAAATCACAAAATGATACTGATAAGTAATTAGAGACACAAAGGAGTAAGTTATGAATAAAAAACAAAATTGGTTAGAATTGGCAGAATTTTTCTCAGTAGGAAGTTTCTTTTTTGGAGTTATTACCACAGCAATAACGAAACAAATGTTATTTTCTTTAACTCCTTTGACTTTTGTGGTTTTCTTTAATGTTATCAATCGTCAAAAACATAATTATCAAGCTAATTTGTATTCGCAACAAGCACAACATACTCAAGAACTTTATCAAGATTTAATTACCTTTAGCGATGATTATAAATATCAAAAGTTAGAGTTAGAAAAATTAATTGAGGAAGCCAAAAAGCAAAGATTAGAAATAGAAAAAGATGCAAAATTAGAAGAATCTCGAAATAAAACAACGATAAATTCTCTAATTAATCAATTAAATAGCTTATCAGCTAATCAAGATAAAGTTTCTAATTATGTTTATTCTGAGTTAGATAAATTTATTCAATCTGTAGAAAATTTACAGATAAAAATTAATCAAGTTTCGCAGATAGAAGCATCCGTTAATGCTATGGAAAGTCGTATTCAAAAAATAGAAAACAATCAATCTTATTATAGTCACCGTCAAGATAATAAAGATGAAAGAAACACGCAAGAAACTAAGAAGAAAAGACAAAATAATGAATCAGATTTTAATAATGAAAAAGGAAGAAAAACATCAGGAAAATCGGATCAAGGTTGGGGAAATTGGGAATGGAAAGATTCTGGAAAATGGGGAGATTGGGGAAAATGGTAGCCTAAATATATAACGACTAAATATTTATGAAATAATAAAGACTAATTCCCTTTACTAAAATGAGGGGAATTTTATTCTTATACTGATTTATAGTAAAATCATGATGAATCAAGAAATAAAGTCTATTTTATTAACCCTAAAAAAGCAATTAAAAGAGATTTATAGAGATAAATTAAGTAATCTAATCTTATTTGGTTCTTACGCAAAAGGAACGGCAAAAGAAAACTCAGATATTGATGTTTTAATTCTTTTAAAAGAGAGAGAGATAAATATAGGTAATGAAATAGAAAGAACTAGTAAAGTTACTTTTAATTTATCATTAAAACATGATAAGATAATTAGTCGTTTATTTATGTCAGAAAATTACTTTAACACCTATGATAGTGCCTTAATTAGAAATATTCAGCAAGAAGGAATTATTATTCTATAGTGATAAGATCATTTTTGTATTGTTCATAATTATCATAAATATTCATTTCATCAAATATTATTATCATGTTAAAAGAAAAAGATATTAAACAATTAGTAAAAGAAATCAAAATCAAGTGCGATCGAAATAGCAAGTATCACGGTAGATTATTAGAATGGCATAGTGATTTTGTTAATCATTATGGTATCGGATTATCTGATAAATACTTATTTAGTACAGGAGAATATCCTGCGGTTATTTCTACTTCAAAACATCCCCTAAAAATGACACCAACTAAAGCCTTAAAACCTGATTTAGTTATCGAAAGATTAATTTATTCTTTAGATTGTTTTAAACATTGGCATTATGGTTTATTAGGTTGGAATTGTGAACATTATGCTCGATTAATTGCTACAAATCAAGCCTTATCTTATTCTGTCAAACAATCGCCTCTTGCTTTCTTAAATAATGGTGGATATAATCCCGATGCGGTGAGAGTTTTTAATGAGTATTTAAACAATAAAGGCTTGAATAATTTGATTAAATCTCCTTAGTATTTTTAACACAATAAAGAAAAATTTATCAAATATTATTGAAATTTAAGGATAAGGTAGTAAAATAATTTCATTTATAAAGCGGTAATCACTTTGATTTTTTGATAAAAGAGGAATATCATAAATAATAGCTGTTGCCCCTATAAAAGCATCAGCAATTAACAATCCATGACTGAGACGATATTTTTCAAGTAATTTATTAGCTTGATTTGAGATTGATTCATTAATATTGATAACAGTAAATCCATTCAAAAATTTATTAAGTTTTTGTTGCTCTATTTTATTACGACAACCAATAATTAACTCCATTTTAGTAATGACACTTATACATAATTGATTAGTTAATTTTTCCTGTTGTACTCGATTAATTGCGGTTAAAATTTCTCGGCTAATATCTATTAAAATATCTGTGTCAATTAAAATTTTATCACTCATTGAATTACTACCATTCTTGCTCTCTAATTTGTCTTACCCAATCACTGCTATTTTGCATATCTTTTCTATCTTTCCACATTCCAATAAAAGATTCATCATCTATATTTTCCGTAATTTCCGAATTAAGATTATCTTTTTCTAGTGAAGGATAACGTTTTTTTAGTAATTCGATAAAATCTAATAATAATAATTGCATTTCTTCGGGAAAACTGTCAATTTCGGCTTTAATTAAATCTGCAATATTCATAAAATATTTTCGTAATAATTAATAGTATTTATTTTTTAATTCTAATAAGTCAATAATAATTTTTACCTTATCTAATAGTTTTCAGATAAACAATTATTTAATTTATCAAGCATATTTGTTCTCATTAAATGATCCCAACGGTGGTGCATTTCCCAATGTCTAAATCGAGAAATTTGATGAGTAAATAAAGTCACAACTATATAAAATTTTTTGAGATCATGTACAGTATAAATCATTGAAAGGGATATAGCTAACTGCTTTAATTCAGTGGAGAGCAAATCTGCTTCATGAGAAGGACAATTATGATCTCGATAGTAAGTAATAACAACTTCTGATAAATATTGGGAATGTTGAGAGGTTTCTTGAATTAATCTTATACTATGATTTGAGATTTTATCATTAGTTTTTATTGATTGAAAATTTTTGAAATCTTTACTCTTTTCTACTTCTGTAATTAATCTTGAAGTTAATCCTTTTAAGGGATAATATTCTGTTAATCCTGTTAAAATTCCTGATTCTTCTTCCTGTGGTTGAGGAGTTTTAATTTCTTCAGAATAAGTGTGATAGTCTTGATTAACATTTTCTTGTTTACTAGCAATATATTCCAAAGTCTTAACACAGTCTAAAAAAGAGGAAATATTACGCGCTAAAAATTGTTTATTTTGAGTGTTAATAATGGCGTAGCCTGTACCTTCATTAATAACAGCATAGTTTCCTTGTACTGTTACATAAGCAGTCGGATCAATATTAGCAATTTCAGTCATAGTTTTGTTTATTGAAATTCATTAAAAAGTATTATATCAGAATTGAAGTAAAACTGTTTATTAATTTACTGACTTAGGTACGATCGAACTTATTTATCATAAAATAGTATCAAAAGAGTTAAAGATGATGAGAAAAATAAATGGAATTAAAAGCTAAAATATTGGAAACAGTAGAAAAAATGCCCGTGTCTCTCCAAACCGAATTATTACATTATGCGGAGTATCTTCAAGAAAAATATCATCAAGAAAATTCAACGGTTAAAAATCGAATTGGTATATTAAAAGGTACTTTTGTCTTACCATTAGCTGACGATTTTGATGAATCTTTAGAAGATTTTGAGGAGTATATGGCATGAAAGGTTTACTATTAGATACTCATGCTTTTATTTGGTTATCAGAAGATGATCCTAATTTATCATAAAATGTGCCATCACATATTCAAGAAGCAGAGACAGTTTATCTTAGCATTGTCAGTCTTTGGGAAATTGCTATTAAAATAAATATTGGTAAACTATCTCTAAAAAAAAGTTATCAACACATTGAAACTGAACTAAAATCATCTGATATTCTTTTATTGCCTATTTCTATTACTGATACTCAAGCCATTTGTAATTTAGCATTGTATCATAGAGACCCATTCGATCGAATGTTAATTGTTCAAGCAATGGAAAGAGATTTAGTTTTAGTCAGTAGAGATAGTAAATTTGACCTTTATTCTATAAAGAGATTATGGGATTAAAATTAGTAACTTTTAATCTTTTTTTAGGAATTATATCACTATAAAAATGAATCTAAAACTGAATTATTACCATTCTTGTTTTCTAATTTGTCTTACCCAATTACTGCTATTTTTTATATCTTCTCTATCTTTCCACATTCCAATAAAAGATTCATCATCTATATTTTCCGTAATTTCCGAATTAAGATTATCTTTTTTTAATGAAGGATAACGTTTTTTTAGTAATTCGATAAAATCTAGTAATAATAATTGTAATTCTTCTGGAAAACTGTCAATTTCTGCTTTAATTAAATCTGCAATATTTATAAAACAATTTTGTAAAGATTGATATTATTTATTTTTTATTCTAATAAGTCAATAATAATTTTTACCATATCTAATAGTTTTCAGACAAACAATTATTTAATTTATCAAGCATATTTTTTCTCATTAAATAATCCCAACGATATTTTCTTTCTCTATGTCTAAATCGAGAAATTTGATGAGTAAATAAAGTCACAACTATATAAAATTTTTTGAGATCATGTACAGTATAAATCATTGAAAGGGATATAGCTAACTGCTTTAATTCAGTGGAGAGCAAATCTGCTTCATGAGAAGGACAATTATGATCTCGATAGTAAGTAATAACAACTTCTGATAAATATTGGGAATGTTGAGAGGTTTCTTGAATTAATCTTATACTATGATTTGAGATTTTATCATTAGTTTTTATTGATTGAAAATTTTTGAAATCTTTACTCTTTTCTACTTCTGTAATTAATCTTGAAGTTAATCCTTTTAAGGGATAATATTCTGTTAATCCTGTTAAAATTCCTGATTCTTCTTGTGGCTGAGGAGTTTTAATTTCTCCAGAATAAGTGCGATAGTCTTGATTAACATTTTCTTGTTTACTCGCAATATATTCTAACGTCTTAGGTGAATATAATTGTTTTTGTAACTCCTCAACTAATTTAATTTTTTCAAGGACATTTAAACTTTTAATCTGATTTAATATTTCAGTATAAGTTGACATATTCTATCTATTTATTTCTTATAATTAATCTTTTTATTATAACAAAGTTATAAATTTCAGTTTTAAGAATTTTAATTTATTACCTTAGATGCGATCGCACTATATTACTTAATATTTACATTTTTTATTAAACAGTCACGATCGATAATTTAGTATTTTAAGGTAAAAAAACCATCATTGAGGGAATTTGTTAAAATTATCAATTATAGTCAGTATTAATTTAAGCAAAAAATGGTTAGTACAATCAGACAAAAAGCCATCGTAGGCAAAAATGGCAAAATAGAAATTTCTCAAAGTCAATTTAAAGAAGGTGCTTCTGTGGAAGTTATTATCGTCAATAACTCTACGGAAATTGAAGATGAAACAACTTATTTATTAAAATCAGAAGCCAATAAAAAACAGTTATTAGAGTCGATCAAAAATGTAAAACAAGGTAAAATTGTGTCGATAAATTTAGAAGATTATGAGGAAAATAACCTTTGAAATTAAAGCATTTGAACAATTTAATTACTGGGCAAATACCGACAAAAAAATATTTAAAAAGATTTTGTTATTACTGAAAGATACACAAAAAAATCCTTTTACTGGATTGGGTAAACCAGAACCTTTAAAACATGATTTACAAGGATATTGGTCAAAAAGAATCAATCAAGAACATAGATTAGTATATCAAGTTGATGATGATTCCATTATCATTATATCTTGTCGCTATCATTATGATACTAAACAGTAACCCCCTCTAATTCATCCTCCGTCATCTCGTAAAGACTTTTGATTTTCTCCAACTTCTCCTCATCCGCATCCCAAAAACCGCGCCCATTCGCCTCCAACATCCTCCCCACAATATTACGGAAGGCTTCGGGATTCGCTTCCCTTAACTTATTCGCCATCTCCTGATCTAATACATAAGTATCAACCGCTTGATCATATACCCAATTATCGGTAAAATCGACAGTGCCTCCCCAACCAATTAACGCCGTCATCCGTTGTGATATTTCGTAAGCACCGCCCGAACCTTGATCAGCCATAGCTTTCGCCCATTTTGGGTTAAGTAATTTCGTGCGGTATTCCATCCTTAAAACCTGCTCTAATTTACGAGGAGTGGTATCCTTAGAAAAACTCTCCACAAAACTAGCCGTTACCTTCTTACCACTTTGTTTTTCCGCCGATCGCTTCAAGCCTCCTGTGTTAGCATAATATTCTTGAATATCAGTCAAACCATATTCAACAGAATCGATTTCCTGTACAACAGTAGCGCTAGTTTCTAATAGTTTATCCAAAATTTCGGGGCGGGTTTGCCCTTTATCCTTTCTACCGTAGCTGAAAACATTGCGACTTTTCCATGTATCCGCTAATTCATCCCCTGAATCCCAGTTACCATCCACAACTTGATCATTTACTAATGAGCCAAAATCACCGCTAGGATTAGAAAACAGTCGTGCAGAGGGGTTATCTATGCCTTTTTCCTTCAATTCGAGGTAATGTTTACGAATAAAGTTATTTTCGGGGGATTCATCGGCAATAGAGGCACGGTAAAATAAATCATCCAACAATTCGATAATATTTAAAAAAGTATCACGGAAAATTCCCGATAAATTGCCTAAAACATCGATGCGCGGATGCCCTACTTTTTCCAATGGCATTAACTCATATCTTACTATGCGCCCCGTGCCTTCTTTCACAGGTTCAGCGCCCACTAATTCTAGTAAAATACCAATAGACTCGCCTTTAGTTTTAATGGCATCCAATCCCCATAACATAACGGCGACAGTCTCAGGATAACTGCCGTTTTCTGCTAAATTTTGTTCAATAATCTTCTTCCCAATCTCCCTACCTCTTAAATACGCACCCTGAGAAGGCATCCGATAGGGATCTAATGCGTGAATGTTACGACCCGTAGGTAGTACACCAGCACCATCTCTGAGTAAGTCACCTCCCGGCGCAGGGGGGATATATTCACCATTTAAGCCTCTTAATAAATTAGTCAATTCGTCTTCTGTCTGCATTAACAAGTCAGTAATTAGCTGTTGTTGTGCAAAACGTTGCTTTAATTCTTCCTCTTTTTCTGCTTTTTTCTCCACTCTGGCGAATAAGTCACTATTGCTTAATTCTTGGGCGAAGTTTTGTTGACTATAAGTATCATCAAAATAAGCCTCTAAATAGGATTGCAGTTGCTCTTGGGTGGGTTTTTCTCCTAAGATGTGTAAACCAGAAGAAAATAATCTTTGTTCGACAATTTGTAAATAGTCGTAAATTTGGACAAAATAATCGTTAAGCGCTTGTTTACTAAATAATTTGGCATTTTCTGCGGTAAATTCGATGCCCAATTTTTCTCCTTCAGTGAATTTGCAATCTTTATATAAGCCACTATCGACTATTTTTTGGATAATATCTTCTTTTAAGAGGGCGTTTTTCTCGGTATCTTCTCGATACTCGTTAATTAACTCTTTTAATGCCATTAACTCTTTATATAATCCCGCCCTGCCGTAAGGTGGTACATTATGAGAAATTAGGACACCATAACCCCTCCTTTTTGCTAACATGGATTCACTGGGGTTGTTAGCGGCATAAATGTAGAGATTAGGAATATCGCCTAATAGTACATCTGACCATGAATAACCAGTATTACCTAAAGGATTACCGGGCAACCATTCTACTGTGCCGTGCATTCCGAAGTGTATAATAGCATCGGCTTGAAAGTCATTTTGCAACCATTTATAAAAGGCTGTGTATTGAGGATGGGGGGTTAAATCCTTCTCAAACATAAGTCTCATGGGATCTCCAGCTACGCCGAGTGGCGGTTGTACTCCAATCCAGACGTTACCGAGTTGAATACCGCCGATTTGGAATTTATCACCGATGGTTTTAATACCTGTTTGAGTAAGATTTCCCCATTGTTTTTGGATCTTATTGATTAGTATATACCCTAACCAGCGATCAAGGGTTTTTACATCAACGGTATTTAATCCCCCCGACTCCGTCTCCCCCCTTAATAAGGGTAATTCCCCCGACTGCGTCTCCCCCCTTAATAAGGGGGGTTGGGGGGGATTGTTTTTCCCTGAATACGAGATAAAATCATCGGCGGTTTTGACTTGGTTAATGATTTCTTCCCCATCTTCGGGAATATTGTCAATGTTATAACCTTCTTCTTTTAAAGCATTTAAGAGTTTATGGAGGGATTTCGGTACATTTAATAGTGCTGCTGTACCTGTCGCACCGTATCCGGGGGGGAATCCATATAAAATAATAGCAATCTTGCGATCGCACCTTTCCTTTCTTCTTAATTTAATCCAGTTATTGACTCTACCAGTAAGACGTTTAACCCTTTCAGGAATCAAGTATATATCCTCACCTACTAAACCACCTAACGGGATAGTATCGATCGCACCATCTAATTCCGGTAAAGCGTATAATACCACACTTTGCAAACCACCGATACCCTTTCTCACCCATGAATGAATATCTTGAATTAACAGAGGCGCAGCGACAATATAGGGAATGTTTTTAGCTGTTAAGATACGTTTTGCCACTTCTACCTGTCTTCCTGCCTCCATACTACCAGCAGGACCTCCCACCAAAGGAAATCCGATAGTAGAGATTACCGCATCTACCTTTACCGCATCTTTTGATAAAGAAGGAGTTTCATTAATACCCTGACTGCGTTTTTCTTGTTCATAATCTGTTGTCATCCAATCTCTTACAGCCACATGACCTTCTACCCCATTAATAAAAATAGGTAAGGGAATCAATCCTGCTTCTTCAAAATAACGAATCAGTTGAGGGATATAGGGTTGTTTGCTGATAACGTGCTTACGATATAACAATATACCAACAACCAGAGTTAACTCCCCCTTTATTAAGTCTCCCGAATTTTTCTCCCCCCTTATTAAGGGGGGTTGGGGGGGATCATTGCTCAAATACCAGTTAATATATTCACTAGGAGAAGTAAAATAACCCTCATAGTCAGGATGAAGTAATCCCATATTGGGAGTTTCGATAACAGGGGGAATTTCTGACACCTTTAAGCCGAGATAATTTTCCGCTAAATACCAACACATAGAGGCAACATTGTCAACCCCTCCTGCATTCCAATAACCATAAATAATCAACCAATTGCGTAAATCTTGGACTTTTTTGACGGGAATGTATTTTAATAGTTTTGGTCCTGTTTTTAAAAAGCTGATATATCCTGCCAGTTTATCTTCTTCTTTGCTATTGGTAAACTTACTTAAAATAAATTGTACTGGTTTAGGCATCCCTTTAGGCTTATCCCCGATCGCAAATTTGCCTATCTGAGTCAAACTCATTAATTCTAAAGCCGACTCGAAAACCAGACGAATGGGAATATGAGCAACTTTTTCCCTTAACCACATTACTTGATCATAGTCGAAAACCAGACTAGCAAAGAAAACATCGGCAGTTTGTAAAGCAGATTCTACATTTTCTCTTTGAGTATTAATATCCGCATCGGTGAAAACGATAACTTCTAAACCTTCACAGCGAGATGTGGCGATCGACGCTGATTGACGGTATAAACTACTATTAAAAGTCTCGAATCCTGTTATTAATACTATACGTTTCATCTGCGTTGCTTTCTCACTTTTGTTAAGAATTGTAAATTATTCTAGCATGATAATTCAAAACCTTGTGTTCGGTTTTTTCTCAACTAATATGTTATGATGTGTTATAAAAAGTGAGAAAAATATGAACTTTAACATTTATTTAGAAGATGAATTAGCAAATGATCTTATCGTCATTGCCAAAAAGTCAGGTAAAACTCGCAATTCTCTCGTCAGAGAGGCAATTTATGAATATATAAATAAGCAACATCGTTTACAGTGGAGTGAAAAAATCCTTAATTTTAATGGTGTTGATGATGGTATTGAGTTTGAAAGTTATCGAGACGAATTATTGTCTCCCAATAATCAAGAAATATTTGCTTAATGTATTTACTAGATACTTGCGTTATTAGTGATTTTGTGAAAGGCGAAAAAGGCACTTTAGAGAAGATGAAAAATATTTCTCCCCAAGAAATCGCCGTTTCTTGTATTACCGTGATGGAAATTAATTATGGTTTATCCATTAACCCCCAAAAAGCAAAAAAAATTAGTCCTATTATTGAAGAATTATTAAAATCTATAACAATTCTCGATTTTTGTACCAAAGAAGCCTACATTACAGCTCAGATAAGAGCTTTTTTGAAAGAAAATGAAATTCCCATTGGTGCTTATGATGTCTTGATTGGTGCAACCGCATTGTCAGCAGGATTGATTTTAGTCACAGCTAACACTAAAGAATTTCAGAGAATACCAGATTTAAAAATAATGAATTGGCGTTTTTAAACTTAGCCATAATTAGGAAGAATTAAAACTTTCTGCAGATTGACTCTTATTGAATCCCGATGCTCTTTTGGGAAAGTGTACTATACAATTATATGATTAATCGTCGTTCTTTTCTTTTTTTGACATCCCTTATCGCCTCCTGTGCTTTTTCCCCGACAAATTTAGCTAATAACGTTAATCAAGCTAAGAATAAGGAAAAAATTATTATTGTCGGTGCAGGAATAGCAGGATTAACAGCAGGTAAAACTTTGCAAAATCAAGGTTTTGAGGTAATCTTATTAGAAGGATATTTATGATCTTAGTGGTAAAATTATCACAGAACAAAAAGAAGAATATTTAGATAAATTAAATAGACAATTAAAGAAAATTATTAGTAAAATTCAAAATAATTATAATCAAGATATTTCCTTACAAAAAGCCTTACAAAAAGAACTAAATTGGCAAAATTTATCCGATATAAATAAACTATATTTTGAGTATTTATTAAATTCTAATATTGAGCAAGAATACGCCGCCGATATATCTCAACTTTCTGCTTTCTATTTTGATGAAACCAAAGAATTTGATGGTGATGATTTACTCTTTGTTAAGGGTTATAATGTGATTAGTGATTATTTAGCTCAAGGATTGAATATTAAACTTAATCATACCGTAGAGGCGATCGAACAGAATAATCAGGGCATAAATATTATTACTAATCAAGGAAATTTTCAGGGAGATAAAGTAATTGTCACTTTACCATTAGGAGTTTTACAAAAAAATATGGTTAAGTTTTATCCCCCTTTACCAGAGAAAAAATTAGAGGCAATTAATCGATTGGGTATGGGAGTTTTAAACAAATTATACTTACTTTTTCCGAAAAGATTTTGGCAAAATAATTACGACTGGATCGAGAAGATTTCCCAAAAAAAAGGGCAATGGAGTGAATGGGTAAATCTTGAACCTGCATTGAAAAAACCGATATTATTGGGATTTAATGCCGGAAAATTCGGGGGGGAAATAGAGTCATGGAGTGACGAAAAAATTGTCGCCGATGCTATGAAACATTTACGGCAAATTTATGGCAATTCCATCCCTCAACCCATAGATTACCAGTTAACCCGATGGAGTCAAGATCCTTTTACTTTCGGTTCTTACTCTTATTATGCCACTAATTCAACCCCAAACCATCGCAAAGAATTAGCTAAACCTATCAATAAGCAAGTTTTTTTTGCTGGAGAAGCCACTTCTGTTGACTATCCCTCCACTGTACATGGTGCTTATCTTAGCGGACTGCGCACCAGTCAAGAAATTGATAAATTATAGGAATTACCTTGGTACAAGAAACAACACAACTACTACTCGCAGTGTTGAGCAAAATAGCGTTGAGCAAAAAGTAATTGAAAATTATACAAATCCAACTCCTAGAAGTAGTGATCTTCGCATTGCAGAGGTAGTTTTTGATTTTGTTGATATTTATGGCTATAACAATTGTTTGGATGCTTTATTGTTATTGTATGAAGGGGGAAATCCTGTGAGGGATAACTCTTGTTTGCTAAACGTGACTGCTATTTTTGGCAATCAGATTAATAGAGATGTGATGTTGGAATTAGTAGATATTGCTAATGTGAGGGCAACCAGTTTATTACCGAAAAGACTTTATCCTGCTTATGGTATTCGTCGCCGTGTTGCTCAAAGTATTGGCTTTGTCTATGAGATTGACGCTAATAATCAAGAAATAATCAAACTTGCTTTATCAGGCAGTAACTAGGTGGTAAGGAATTGCTGTAGTAATGTTTATTTACATCCCCGTTGATTCTTGTAGTTCACTGCTGAAAATTAGTGGGAGTGTTTCACACTTAACTCAAGATAAACTAATAATCATTTTTTGTAAATATTTGAACCATTGACTAGCAATATTAATATCCGTAAAGGGTACATCAATGATTTGATTTTCCTTGAAACTAAATTGAAGGGTTGCTTCTCCTTTGTCGGGAATATCATTCACATCAATAATTTGGTTTTTGACTAATAAATTCAGTTGGGATAAATTTTGTAGAGAAAAGGTTTTTTGATCTTTTATGCCTTTAGTTGTCGGGATACCGATGGTGATTAAATCGCCTTTTTTCCCCAATACTGAATAAATATCGTATTTTGACTGATCAAATTGTTCCGCCCATGCTTGGTAAGCCTGAACCTTATCATATTCCTTTTTACCACTCCAAGCTAACCAAAAGAATAGCACGAGTAGGGGCAACCAGAGTAAACCACGTTCCATGTTAAAATTGCCAATTAAACTTGATTAAGACTAGCATAGAATAAAAATGGATCTTATCTCAAAAAATGGTCAAGATTTGACCTTGAGTAAGTAAAATCATAGTCTATGGAAAATTATATATTTTAGAGAGCAAATATTTATATGACTTCTTATACAACTTCCTCCGCTAGGGCAGAAATGAACGAATTGAGAAGGTTAAAAACCTTGCTACCTCCTGAGTTGCAGAGTTGGGTAATGATTGAAGCCTCTACAGAAGTCAATCCCCCTTTAGTTCGTACCGAAGAACTAGGGAAGGATGAGGTGGAAATTCAGATTGATTTAGCGAAATGGGAGAATTTAGCCATAGATCAACGTAATCTCTTATTCTGGCATGAAGTGGCAAGAATCCAAAATGATACTATTCCCAGGGAAGGATGGGAAATGGCGGCGTTAGCCATTGGTTTAGGGGGTGCTGTGGGGGAGTTATGGGTGCAGGATGGTTTATTATTACTTTTAGCCTTAGCTTTGTGTAGTATTTCTGGGTATCGTCTCTGGCAGAAAAATAATGGAGAGAAAAATTTAAAAGAGGCGATGGAAGCTGATGAAAAGGCGATTCAAATTGCGACTCGTTTCGGTTATTCCCTCAAAAATGCCTATCAAAGTCTAGGTAGTGCGTTTAAAACTTTAATCGAACAAACTCCTAACCGTAGTCAACGTAAGAAATATGAGGAGCGTTTACAGGCTTTAAGACGTAGTGCGGCAAAGGCAAAACAAAAACAAACAGGAGAATCTACTAATCAACCCCTGAAAACTCCCTCGGTGCGATCGCGCTCCAGTGCCAGAATGAAGAATATTTAGGGTGTTGGGGTGTTAGGGTGTTAGGGTGTGGGGAGAGAGGGAAGCATGGGAAGCGTGGGAGGATACACTATTCAATCTTCTGACTCCTGACTCCTGAATTCTACTCATTACTCATTATTCATTACCCATTATTCATTACTCATTACTCAAAAGAGATGCCAAATAATCACCAAGATAACTACGAAAATCAAGAATTAGATCCCATTACCTCTTTGATAGATGAATTTTCTGATCCAGAAATGGAAGAAGAAGAGTTTAGAAGTGACTTTTTTCAAGGATTATCGGGAAGGCGAAAGAAAGCCGCTTTTGCTTTGGGTATTATCTGGATTGTGACGGTGACTCTCCATCTGGTTTCTTGGAGTGTCTGGTTTATGGCGATTTTAGGGATTTTTGTCCCCATTCAGGCTTTGCGGTTAATGTTTGTTTCTTCTCCTGTGGTGGCAACCCCGGAGTTGGAAAAGTTGCCTTCTGTTTCTCTGATGGTGTCGGCGAAAAATGAGGAGGCAGTAGTGGCTAAATTAGTAAAAATGTTGGCAAATGTGGACTATCCTCAACATTTATACGATTTTTGGGTAATTAATGACAATAGCGGCGATCGCACTGGGGTTATTTTAGATGAATTAAAGCAAGAGTATCCGCAATTAAAGGTTTTACACCGTGACGCTAGTGCCAAAGGGGGCAAATCTGGGGCATTAAATCAGGCATTTTTACAAACCAAAGGGGAAATAGTAGGAGTATTCGACGCTGATGCGGTTATTCCCCGTGATATTCTTTTAAAAACCGTGCCTTTATTTGTCGAGGAAAAAATAGGTGCGATACAGGTAAGGAAATCTATATCTAATAGTAACGATAATTTTTGGACAAAGGGGCAATCGGTAGAAATGGCTTTAGATAGCTATTTTCAACGTCAGAGAATCGCCTGTGGTGGCATGGGAGAATTGAGAGGAAATGGACAATTTGTGCGCCGATTAGCCTTAGAAAGTTGTGGCGGTTGGAATGAGGAAACCATCACCGATGATTTAGATTTAACCATTCGTTTACACCTTGATCATTGGGATATAGATATTTTAGAACATCCTGCGGTGGAAGAAGAAGGAGTCAAAGGTGCGATCGCTCTTTGGCATCAGAGAAGTCGTTGGGCAGAAGGAGGCTATCAGCGCTATCTTGACTATTGGCGGTTTATCATCAGTAACCGTCTCAACTGGCGAAAAAAATTCGATCTGCTATACTTTTTTATGGTGCAATATATCTTTCCCACTGCCTGCATTCCCGATCTAATTATGGTGGCAACCCATAAAACTTATCCCTTAATTGCGCCCTTGAGTAGTTTAACTCTATTTCTTGCCTTTTGGGGTATGATTATCGGCTTAAAACGAACTAATCCAGAGAAAGAATACAAACTTGCTGACTATTTACAACTGATACAAAAAAGCATCTTAGGGATGATATATATGATTCACTGGTTTATTGTGATGCCTGTCACCACAGGGAGAATGTCTATTCGTCAAAAACGCTTAAAATGGGTTAAAACAATCCATGAAGGGGATAAAGAATTAGTTGTCAGTAACTAAATTTATTACAAAGATTGCGCAAGAGAGGAATTAAGGAAGGAATGAGGAGTTTCTTAACTATTAATTATTGTAGTAATTCCTTGAAAAATCCTTGTGTATAGTTTATTTTATGAAAATATACGCCAAATATCCAATCTTTGCGCCTTTGCGTCTTTGCGAGAGAAAAATAAACTTAAAAAATTATCAAAAGAAAATAATTAAAAGAGAAAAAAGATGTTAAAAATAGGACAAAAAGCCCCAGAATTTATAGCCACTGCTGTTATTGATCAAGAATTTAAAGTAGTTAAACTATCTGATTATCTCGGAAAGTATGTAGTTTTATTCTTTTATCCCCTTGATTTTACCTTTGTTTGCCCCACAGAAATTATTGCTTTTAGTGAACGTTACGAAGAATTTAGCAGTTTAAATACGGAGATTTTAGGGGTTTCTGTTGACAGTGAATTTGCCCATTTAGCATGGATTCAAACAGAAAGAAAACAAGGGGGAATTGGTGATATTAACTATCCTTTAGTTTCCGATCTTACAAAAAAAATCAGTAAAGATTACGATGTTTTAGACGAGAATGCCAGTGTAGCCGCTAGAGGATTATTTATTATTGATACGGAGGGTATTATACAACAAATTACCGTTAATAATCTTTCTTGCGGACGCAGTGTTGATGATACACTGAGAAATTTAAAAGCTATTCAACACGTTCATTCCCATGATAATGAGGTTTGTCCTGTTGATTGGCAGGAAGGGGATAAAACGATGACTCCTGATCCTTTAAAATCAAAATTGTATTTTGAATCTAAATAGTAGAAAAGACCATACTACCCCAGAAGCGCCACAAATATGAACCCATCTTGACTCTAAATTTTATAAGAGAGGGGTTCACAAAATTGATGAATACCCATCTTCACGACGTAAATCAATAAGGGAGTGACTAATAAAGGGGGGCAAATTTTTTTCTCTAACAGGAAGTTAACCGCCGTTTCAATATAATTGTCTTCTAAATCAGTACGCAAACTAGCCTCACAAATAGCTACTCGACAACGTTTAGCCCAACCGTCTAACCAGTCAATCCTATCGGGAGATTGCCCCATGGCTAAGGCGATGGAAGTGGCAGCGTCTTCTAAATCCCCTTCTACATCTTCAATCATATCTAATGCTTTCATGGCAGGTTCACACTGGGATAACTGGTCACGATAATAACTGATTTCTTGACTTGTTAACTGCATAAATTTTTAATCAATTATAAATATGAAGGAAAACAATACCTGATAAATATTAGGTAAGAAAGAACACAGATCAAAAGAAAACTCATGTTAATGCCTAAGTATATCATTAATTTATTTTTCTTGAGCGTAGTCGAAGTATATATCCCACGACTAAAGCCACCGATGCTCTTTGCGAAGTTATTGTAAAATAAACAACAATACTGGGGAAGGAAAATAAAATGTCATCATTAAAAAAATTAGCTATTAAAGGCACAATTTGGACTCTTGTGGGTTATGGAAGTAGTCAGATTTTAAGACTCTTGAGCAATTTAATTCTTACTCGTTTATTAGTACCTGAATTGTTCGGTTTGATGGCATTAGTCAATACCTTTATTATTGGTAGGAGTTACGCATTGACAAAAATCACTAAATGTGCATAAGAAAAAATAAGTTC
>CAYPDC010000086.1:0-17590 GCA_964409355.1 uncultured Cyanobacterium sp. | reverse complement strand
TCGTTGGGTTTCACTTTCGTTATTGATAAACGTTTCGTTGGGTTTCACTTTCGTTCAACCCAACCTACGAAGTATCTCATTGCCCACCCTAAGCCTCTCTATCACACAAACAAAACTATTTCTATTCATCTCAAACAAAGGTAAAGCGTCATGACTCAAGACAACACTAACAATGTCAATACCTCCACTGTAGCGGAGGCAAAAGTTCAAGATCACTTTGAATTATTCCAAACCGAGACTTATCAAGAATTATTCGAGTACAAACGTCAATTTGAAGGTGCGCATAGCCCTGAAGAAATTGCGAAAATCGCCGAATGGACTCAATCTTGGGATTATCGGGAGAAAAACTTTGCCCGGGAAGCGTTAACTATTAACCCGGCGAAAGCCTGTCAACCTTTAGGTTCTCTTTTCGTAGCCTCTGGTTTTGAAGGTACTTTACCTTACTCCCATGGTTCTCAAGGTTGCGTTGCTTATTTCCGTAGTCACTTAACCCGTAATTTCAAAGAGCCTTTCCAAGCGGTTTCTTCTTCCATGACTGAAGATGCAGCAGTATTCGGCGGTTTAAAAAATATGCTTGATGGTTTAGCTAATGCTTACACTCTCTATAAACCGAAAATGATCGCCATTTGTACTACCTGTATGGCTGAGGTAATTGGTGATGATTTAGGGGCATACGTTCAAACCTCAAAAAATGAAGGTTCTGTTCCTGCTGATTTCCCCGTACCTTATGCCCATACTCCTAGCTTTGTCGGTTCTCATATCACTGGATATGACAATATGCTCAAAGCGATTTTAGAGTGTTTGACTAAAGACAAAAAACAGGAAACCACCAACGGCAAGTATAACTTTAACTTAGGCTTTGATCCTTATATCGGTAATACTCGTGAGTTGAAACGCATCTTGAATTTATTTGAAATCGATTATACTATCCTTTCTGATAATTCCGATACTTTTGATGCTCCTAATACTGGTGAGTTTGAAATGTACAATGGTTTAACCACTTTAGAGGAAGCTGGTGATTCTATTAATGCCGAAGGTACTTTCTTCTTCCAAAAATACACCACTCCTAAAACCCAAGAATACATCGGTAAAGAGTGGGGACAACAAACCTTTAATTTCCGTCCTTTTGGTATTCGTGGCACTGATGAGTTTATCACTAAGTTATCGGAAATCACTGGTAAACCCGTACCTCAAGAGTTGATCGATGAAAGAGGACGTGCAGTTGATGCAATAACTGATTCTCAGGCTTGGATTCACGGCAAAAGAGTCGCACTTTATGGCGATCCTGATCATGTGTTTGGTTTAGTTAATTTCTTACTTGAATTAGGTGCTGAACCAGTGCATATTGTAGTTACTAATTCTAATCCTGAATTTGAGAAAGAGTTACAAGCTGTCTTAGATGCAAGTCCTTACGGTAAGGATGCCACTATTTGGGGCAAAAAAGACCTTTGGCACTTACGCAGTTTAATGTTTACTGAACCTGTAGATCTCTTAATTGGTAATTCTTACGGTAAATATCTCTGGCGTGATACTAAAACTCCTTTAGTTCGCATTGGTTATCCTATTTTCGATCGCCACCACATGCACCGTTATGAAACTCTTGGTTATCGTGGAGCTTTGAATCTACATAACTGGATTATTAATACTATCCTTGATGAGCTCGATCGTCAAACTAATATTCCGGGTAAAACTGATATTTCTTTCGATTTAATCCGTTAATCTGATCCCCCTAGCCTTCCTCAGTAAGGCATTCTGATCCCCCCTAGCCCCCCTTAATAAGGGGGGAATGTATGGGGGAAATTTGAGGGAAAGTCCCCCTTACAAAGGGGGATTTAGGGGGATCTCTTGAGGGATCTAAAATTTATCAAACAATCTCTAGGCTAAAGGGAGAATTATGAAACTAGGTGAAGTAGAACTCGATCGAGAACCAGCTTTTGATCTGGAAGATAAGGTTAGAGTTACTAAAAAAATCCGCAACGATGGCACTTTTCCGGGAAAGCAATTAGGGGAAGTTTTAGCCAATGAAGGAGATGTAGGTTATGTTATTTCCATTGGAACTTATTTGCAAACGGCTTATATCTATTCTGTTCATTTTTTAGAAGCTGGAACTGTCGTCGGTTGTTTGGGGAGAGAACTTGAACTAATTACCGAAAATTAAAAATTATGTTTACCTATTCTCAAAATCATCCCAATTCGAGCATTCGTCATTCTAAATTCCATTTTGATCTTCTTTTTCCCATTCGTCAATGGTTAGATGCGATCGAAATTAGGGATCTAAAACTAGCTCAATTTATCTGTCGATTAATTCCTGCTAGTTGTCCTTTTGAGCGTAGTGTCAAACTCTGGAAATTTACTCTACATATTCCTCCGTTATGTAAACTTAATCCTCTTTATTACGAATTTGTGGGTTTAAGATTTCGTGCTTTGTCTTATTTGGGCGAAAACGAAAAACTGTAGGTGTTATAGATTATGAAACGCAAAGAAATAAATGGACATCTCCAAAAACTAACATTTTTCCTTGGTATTTCGGGCTTCTAGCCCGATTTATGGAGAAATCTAATGAGTCTGTTGGCGAAACATTTTGTTACAGAAAAATAGACAAAAATTTAGGTAGTGTATCATAATCCGCCAAGAAATAAATTTCATGGCTCATAGCTTAAGTCTGCTAAAGCGACTAAATTAAACCTATATTTATGCAATACAAATATAAAATGATTAACAACAATCCCTGTTAAATCGCTTTAGCCGATTTTCGCTATTAGCTTCGTCAATTTATTGCGAAGCGGGTTATGGCACAAAACCGACTTTTGGTCAAGTTTTATGTTAAGAGTTATTTCGCCAACAGGAACATTTATTGCGAAGCGGTTTATAGCATAATTCTACTATTTAAAATTTTGTTGGGTTACGTTATCACGCTTCCCAACCTACGAGGGTAATCATCAATACGAACTTAGGATGAAGACAAATGACTAAGCCAAACATCGCCGAGTTACTCAACGAACCCGGTTGCGAACATAATCATAAAAAAGGACAGGGCAAACATGGCGCAAATAAAGCCTGTACCCAACAAGCTCAACCCGGTACTGCTCAAGGTGGATGCGCTTTTGACGGAGCTTCGATCGCGCTTGTACCCATTACTGATGCGGCTCATTTAGTTCACGGGCCGATCGCCTGTGCAGGTAATTCTTGGGGCAGTAGAGGCAGTTTGTCTTCTGGGGCGTTAACCTACAAAATGGGCTTTACTACCGATATTAGCGAAAATGACATTATTTTTGGTGGTGAAAAGAAATTATTTAAGGCGATCGCACAAATTACCGATCGTTATCAACCTCCTGCGATTTTCGTTTATTCTACCTGTGTAACTGCTTTAATTGGTGACGATTTGGAGGCAGTGTGTAAAGTTGCCACAGAAAAATACTCAACTCCTATCATTCCCGTACATTCCCCCGGTTTTGTTGGTAGCAAAAATTTAGGTAATCGACTGGCAGGGGAATCTTTATTAGATCATGTAATTGGTACTGCTGAACCTGAATACACCACTCCTTACGATATTAACCTCATTGGTGAATATAACATTGCAGGGGAATTATGGGGAGTTTTATCCCTATTTGAAAAAGTCGGGATTAGAGTATTATCAAAAATTACGGGCGATGCAACTTATCAAGAAATTTGCTATGCCCACCGTGCTAAACTCAATGTGATGATTTGCTCCAAAGCCCTGATTAACATGGGTAGAAAAATGGAGGAACGTTACGGAATACCTTATATTGAGGAGTCTTTTTACGGTGTTGCCGATATGAACCGTTGTTTACGCAATATTGCCCAAAAATTAGGGGATTCTGCCTTACAGCAACGAGTCGAAAATTTAATCACCGAAGAAACGGCTAAACTCGATGTTGCCCTTGCCCCTTATCGTGCCAGACTGAAAGGGAAACGCATGGTTTTATATACAGGGGGTGTCAAAAGTTGGTCAATTATTTCTGCCGCCCAAGATTTGGGTATCGAAGTAACTGCCACTAGCACCAAGAAAAGCACTGAGGAAGATAAAGCCAAAATTAAGGAGTTATTGGGTAAAGATGGCATTGCCATGGCAAAAGGTAACGCTCAAGAGTTATTACGGGTAATTGCGAAAACTAACGCTGATTTGCTCGTAGCTGGGGGTAGAAATCAATATACGGCACTGAAAGCCAAAATTCCTTTCCTTGATATTAACCAAGAACGCCATCAACCCTATTCAGGCTATGTTGGTTTAATTGAAATGGCAAAAGAGTTCGATCGCATTTTATCTAGTCCGATTTGGCAACAGGTAAGAGAATCAGCACCTTGGAGAGAGTATCAAATGCAAACACAAAGTAAAAAAGGATTTGATATAAATGAATGCTTAAAAGTTAACCTTGATGAGAATATTGGCGAAAAAACCAATATTGTTAAGTCGAAAAAACCTGCCACTGTTAACCCTTTAAAACAAAGTTCGCCGTTAGGTGCTTCCCTCGCTTTTTTGGGTTTAAAAAACACTGTACCCTTATTTCATGGTTCGCAAGGTTGTACTGCTTTTGCTAAAGTCTTGTTAGTGAGACATTTTCGAGAAGCGATTCCTGTGGCTACCACTGCCATGAACAACGTTAGCACCATTTTAGGGGGAGAGGATCACGTTGAACAAGCCATTCTCGCCTTAGTGGAAAAAGCAAAACCTGAGATGATTGGTTTGTTTACCACTGGTTTAACGGAAACGAGAGGAGATGATATGCACGGTATCCTTAAATCTATCCGTGAGCGTCATCCTGAGTTAGACTATTTACCGATTATTTTCGCTTCTACCCCTGATTATAAGGGCGGTTTACAAGATGGTTTTGCCTTAGCAGTACAATCCATTGTCAGCACTGATTACAGTCAATTCCCGTCTTCTCCTATTCCAGAGGAAGAAAACTTAAATCAAGTCACGATTTTAGCAGGTTCTTTGCTCTCACCGGGTGATGTAGCAGAAATTAAGGAAATTGTCACTAATTTTGGCTTAAAACCCTTAGTTATTCCTGATTTATCTAATTCCCTCGATGGACATTTAGCGGATGATTACTTGACTACAAGTGCGGGAGGTACGGATTTAGCTAGTTTACAACAATTAGGGCGATCGAGCTTTACCATTGCCATTGGTGAGAGTATGAGGGAAAGTGCGGAAATTTTACAGCAAAAATACGGCACAAATTACCAAGTCTTTCCCCGTCTAACGGGTTTAGGAGTAATGGATAAGTTTATAACTTTACTGGCTAAGTTAGTTAATGATCAAAATCAGGCGCATTCTCTCGAAGTACCTGCTATATACGAACATCAACGCCGTCAATTACAGGATGCAATTCTCGATAGTCATTTTTATTTGAGTGGCAAAAAAGTTGCGATCGCCCTTGAGCCAGATTTACTCTATCAAACCAGTTGGTTACTCAAGGAAATGGGGGCAGAAATTCAGGTAATGGTGACAACCACTAATGCACCTATTTTGAAAGAATTACCTGTTAATGAAGTAATAGTGGGTGATTTGGAAGATTTAGAGGATTTAGCTAAAGGTGCAGACTTAATTATTACCAATTCTCAAGGAAAAGATCTCGCTCATCGCTTACATATTCCTCTTTATCGCATGGGTTATCCCATTTACGATCGCCTCGGCAATGGTTCTCGTTGCTTAGTGGGTTATGGAGGCACGATGCAGTTTTTATTCGATGTTGCCAATATTTTCATCGATTTAGAGCATTAAAAGCAACCCCCTTAATCAGCAAAAGTGTTATTGACTTACATTACACACTGATAAGGATATTATGTCATTCCGAGCTTGTCGAGGAATCTCAAAACCATTGATTTTTGGTGAAATGTGTAATTCCTGTAAAAGTCAAAAATCAACAGTCAAAAGTTAATTATTCATTGTTCATTATTCACTATTCATTAATCATGGCTACTCAAGTTTTAACCCTCAATCAATCCTCAAAATTACAGCATCCTTTTTTACAGGAATTAATTAGACAAATTCGTCAATCAGATACTTTTAATAAGTATGAAAATTATACTGATTATATGCTGATTAATCAAGTAATTTTCTCATCAAGTAAATCTCTCAATCAAATTTTTGCTAGAGCTTTTTATCAAGCAACAGGAATAATTATAGAACGAAAAACAGGTCATCCAACAAATACTTTTGTCCATTTGAAGGATAAAAAACTAAGTTCTGCCGTGATTTGTTGTGGTGGGGTAATTGTTTTATCCTCTTTGATTCGGGAATATTTAAGTTTTGCTTCTCTCTCTTTAACAAGTTTGATTGAATATGCTGAAACTATTATTGATTATGCTTTAGTTAAAGCTGGTCAATATTTGGATATTTCCTGTGCTTAATCTTTTGATATTTAAACCTAATATTTTAGGAGATTTTTTCACCATGAAAGTTGCTTTTACTACTCAAGATAACATTCATATTAATGCTCATTTTGGTTGGGCAAAAAAAGTTGCTATCTATGATGTTTCTGCTGATGGATATGATTTTTTAGAAACCGTTGAATTTTCAGGGGAACTTAAAGAAGATGGCAACGAGGATAAATTATTACCGAAAGTGGAAGCTATTGCTGGTTGTACATTGGTTTATGTGTCTGCCATCGGTAGTAGTGCCGCCTCTCGGTTACTAGAACATAATATCACTCCTTTGAAAGCTCAAACTCAGGAAGATGAAATAACTGATGTTCTCGATACTTTAGTTGAAACACTAGGTAATCCTCCTCCTTGGTTAAGGAAAGCCTTGGGGGTGAAAACCTCTGATTTCAGTTTTGCTGATGCCTAAAGGGAACTACGAACTATGAACTACGAACTACGAACTTTGACTTATATTATTAGACATCGGGCTAATTCGGGCTAGAAGCCCGAACTACGAAAGAAAAACCTACTAACACAAATTACTAGCAATTAATTAATTATGACTGCAACCATTGCTCAACCTGAATCAACCACCAATATTATCAAAGAGAGTTTTTTTCTCACGGAATTAGTGCTTCAAGTACGCGCACAAGATCATTATGGCGTTTATCGTAGTTGGAGTGATGAGTTAGTTTTGGCTAATTTTGTCGTCAGTAAGGAGAAGAAACGCAAAATTTCGGTAGAGGGTGATGTTGATTCTGCTACTCAGTTACGCATTCTCTGTTTTTATCGTGCGATCGCATCTTGTGTGGAAAAGCAAACGGGCAAACTTTGTCAAGTGGTAATTGACTTATCCCATGAGGGTTTTGGTTGGGCGATCGTCTGGACTGGTCGCTTGATTGTCTTGAGTCGTACTTTAAGAGATGCTCAAAGATTTGGCTATGTTTCCCTCGAAAAGTTAGCAACGGAAGGGGAAAAATTGGTTACTTCAGGAGTAGGTGCGATCGCACAATTTCCCGAAACCGCCAATGCTTAGTTTGTAGTAAACCCTTTAGGGTTGAAATGGCTAAAGCCATTACTACGAACTCTGACAAAGTTACCTTAAATTACATTTAATTTATTCAGATGACTCAAACTATTGCACCTCCAATATCTTCGGAAATAGCAGATTTGAAAACCAAAATCAAACGCCTGAATAGTAAAGCAGGGCAAATGAAAATGGATTTACACGATCTTGCTGAAGGATTACCTACCGATTATGAAACATTAATCGACACGGCAACCGCAACTTACGAGATTTATCGGCAGTTAGCGGAGTTAAAAAAACAACTCAAAGACTGGGAAAAATTAACTAAAGAGGACTAAATAACCATGAATACTGGGGCTATAACCAAAAAAACCCTTGCAGACTTTCAAAATCTCTCCACTGCGGAGGATTACTTAGATTTTTTTAAGATAGAGTACGATCGCACCTTAGTTAATATTAATCGTCTGCATATTTTAAAACAATTTTCCTTACTAATTGAGGAAGTCGATCGAGTTTTTCCCGACATAACAGACGGCGAAAAATTAGTGAAATACCATATTGCCTTAGAAGAAGCCTATCAGGTATTTGTAACCAAAAGCCCGTTAGAAACCAAACTCTTTAAGGTATTCCAGACGAAGCCGAAAAACTTTGTTTCTTTGGATGAATTAACCAAACAAGCGGAGGCAAATAACTAAGAGGATGTTTGAAAAGTATCAATCCAGATCCCCCCTAGCCCCCCTTGCTAAGGGGGGAATTAAAAAAGGAAAAAGTCCCCCTTATTAAAGGGGATTTAGGGGGATCAAAATTCACTCCATCTTAATTGATGGTGATGATGTAGAGGGATCAAAATTCACTCCATAAAACTAACAATTGTTATAAATGACAAAAAATGGAGAAACACAATGTTAACACCAAAAGAACTAGAACGCTATAGCCGACAAATGCAACTACCGAAATTCGGTAAGGAAGGGCAAGAAGCCTTGAAAAATACTACTGCTCTTATTTCTGGGGTAGGTGGTTTAGGAGGCACAGTTGCCTTATATTTAGCGGTTGCAGGTATCGGTAAATTAATTCTAGTGCGGGGAGGTGAATTACGTCTCGATGACATGAATCGACAAATTTTGATGACGGATGATTGGGTAGGAAAATCGAGAATTATCAAAGCCAAAGAAACCCTAACTCAAATCAATCCTGATGTAGAAATCGAAGCAGTGGCAGAATATATAACCGCCGAAAATGCCGATGATTTACTTAAAAAAGCCGATTTAGCCATCAGTTGCGCCCACAACTTCCCAGAAAGGGATTTACTCAATCTTGCTTGTGTTAACCAGAAAAAACCCCTGATTGAGTCGGCAATGAATAGCATGGATGCTTACCTAACTGCGATCGTACCCCATGAAACTCCGTGCTTATCATGTATTTTCCCTGAAAAACCCGAATGGGATCGCCGTGCTTTTGGTGTACTCGGTGCAGTTTCTGGCACTCTAGCTTGTGTAACTGCCTTAGAAGCGATTAAGTTAATCACCGGATTCGCTAAACCCTTGAAAGGATACTTACTCAACATGGATTTGGCTAACTTGGAATTTAAAAAACTTCGACTGTATAAAGATCCTAACTGCCCCGTATGTGGCAAAGGATAAAAACCCTTCTTTATCCCCCCTAGCCCCCTTACTAAGGGTGGGAAACATAAGGGAAAGTCCCCCTTACTAAGGGGAATTTAGGGGGATTCACTATTCACTTCACTATTAACTACCATGACTGTTTACTTAACCGAAAAAGCCGCCTTCAGACTTCGTACCTTTACCCGCACCAATGACGCTAGTGGCGAAAAGGGCATTAGACTCGCCGCCGTTAATGGTGGTTGCAGTGGATTTGAGTACAAACTTGATATAGTCGATCGCCCTAAAACAGACGATGCTATCTATGAACAAGACAAGGTTAAAATTTATGTTGATCCTCAAAGTCTAACAGTGTTAGATGGCGTTGTTATCGATTTTGTCGAAAGTTTAACTCAAGCGGGATTTACTTTTGAAAATCCCAATGCCACTGAAGGTTGCAGTTGCGGTAAATCATTTTCCGTAGAAAATTGCGAAAGCCAAGCCGTGCCTTGCACCTAACAATCAATTAACTGTAGGTTGGGTTGAGGCATCGAACCCCAACAAGAAACCATAGTTTGAAGCACCGAAACCCAACATCAAAAACTATTAACTAATAATTTAAGGAGTAAAAATCATGACTACTACATACAAAGTTCGTTTAATTAAAGGCAAAAAAAACAAACCCCCTGAAATCGATGTAACCATTGATGTACCAGAAGATCAGTATATTCTTGATGCCGCCGAAGAATTTGATTTAGACTTACCCTCATCTTGTCGTGCTGGTGCTTGTTCCAGTTGCGTTGGTAAACTGATAGAGGGGGAAGTAGATCAAGAAGATCAAAGTTTCCTTGATGATGAGCAAATTGCGAAAGGCTACGTCTTGCTATGTGTTGCTTATCCTAAATCTGATTGCACCATCAAAACCCATCAAGAAGCCTATTTCGTTTAACTTAAATCCCCCCTGTATTAGACATCGACCTAATCCGGGCTAGAAGCCCGAACTACCGAGGAAAAATCTTAATTGTTGGAGATGTCTATTAAGTAAGGAGGGGGCTGTTTCATTCTAAATTTTCTAGTTTAGGTAGGGAACTTCAGAAGGGGACATGGGGACAGTTTTGGATAAACTATAGTCTTAAATTGAGTATTTTAAGATTTTTAATTATCACTTAAAGTCTGTAAGAAAAAAAACAAACCTCCCTCTCACCCTCTCCCCCTTTCTCCCTCTCTTTTTCTTTACCGAAAATGAAACAAACCTGCCCTTGATTAAGAGGGGGGTTAGAGAGAATCAACCTATCTATTCTAAAGTTATTTAACAATGCTTAACCGAGAAAAAATTGCTCAAGAATACCTCAATGTTGTTAGTAAATCTTATCCCGAAGCAGGAAAACTTTTATCCTGTTGTTTAATTAAAACCCTAAAACTTGACGGAATTAATAATAGATATTCTTATTATTTAGGCATTTTTTATCCTGAATGTATAGGAAATTATTTGTTAGAATACCACCCTGTTATCAAAGAAGTCGCAGAATATATGGGATTAATAGAAGTTGTTTTTTTTAATGCTAATGACTTAATCAGAGGTACAGATTCAAGAATCAAAGAACAGGATTTCCGTTTCTGGTTAGAACTGTCTTGGATTATTAATGAATTTACTTAAATTTTACGGAGAAAATCAATGCTATTGATTAGTTTGATTATTTTATTTTTAGGTACGATCGCACTTGTTTTCAATATTCAATATGAAGATGAAATCCATAAATTAGTTGCTGTTTTATCAGGATTAATGGCTTTATTTGTGTTATTTTTCTTCAGTCCTATTATCATTAAATGCCTTTTAGGGATATTAATTTTGAGTATTTTTAATAAAATTACTTTAGTTCATAAAAATTGATTATTCTAAATTTATACAATTAATTTATTATCTATATTTACTTTAATAATTGAGAGTTAATCTTATGAAAATACGCAAAAAAATATCTATATTTTTAGGTTTAATGATCACCTTTTTTTTCTTAGCAATAGGGTTTAATAACTTAGGAAATGTTCAATCAAAGAATGTTATCTTAGCAGATACATCCAGTCAATTAACGGTATCAGCAGCAGCCAGTTTAAAAGATGTAATAGAAGAAATTAAGCCTCTTTATGAGCAGAAATATCCTCAAGTAAAAATTACCTATAATTTTGGTTCATCTGGTTCATTACAACAACAAATCGAACATGGCGCTCCAGTGGATATATTTATTTCGGCGGCTAATAAGCAAATGGATACTTTAGAAGAAAAAAAATTATTATTAGCTGAAACTCGTAGGGATTTAGTTAGTAATCAAATGGTTTTAGTTATACCGAAAAATGGTAATAAAAGTGTCAGTAAAATTGATAATTTTAAAGATTTAACTCATAAAAATATTACAACGATCGCACTCGGTGAGCCTCAAAGTGTACCGGCGGGGAAATACGCCCAAGAAGTCTTAAATTACTATAAAATTACCGATCAAATTAATGGTAAAGCAGTTTACGGAAAAAATGTTCGTCAAGTTCTTAACTATGTCGTCACAGGGAATGTTGATGCTGGAATTGTCTATGGCACAGATGCTCAAATGGAGAGTAAAGTGAATGTAGTTGCGATCGCACCTTCTGGCAGTCATTCCCCCGTAGTTTATCCCATCGCAGTCATTAAAGACAGTAAAAATCCCCAAGAATCACAACAGTTAATTAACTTCTTGACTACTTCCGAAATTCAAAAAATATTTACGAAATATGGATTTAGTTCGGCAAATGGTAAATAGACATATTTTTTCTAGGTATTTCGGGCTTCTAGATAGACTTTAACCAACGAAATTTAGATGAATTACGAGAATATGTCTTGACTCATCGAGAAGATACTGGGGCTTTTTATGCTTATATCGATCGTTCTAAAGCTGATGGTAGAATGATTGTGGTTAATTTACAAGATGATAAATGGGAAAAACAGATAGAAAATACAATCAATAGAAAACAATGAATACTCTTATTGTTTATCCCATTGCCGTCATCAAAGACAGTAAAAATCCCCAAGAATCACGACAATTAATTAACTTCTTGACTACTTCCGAAATTCAAAAAATATTTACGACATATGGATTTAGTTCGGCAAATAGTAAATAGACTTCTCCAAACATCGTGATTTTTGTACCGTGAAACAGGCATATTGCCTGTGTTTCTACCAGATGTCTAATAGTCAAATCAAAGAATGAAGTTTTTATCAGATCAAAAGGTTTTGAGAAAGATTATATAATAAGGATCAATTTGACGAGAATTTTACCAAAAATGCAATGAATGTTAGTTTTCCCATACCCCAAGAACTTGAGTGTTACGTTGAGTTGCAAGTTCAATCTGGTAATCATGCTAGTGTAGCGGATTATTTTTTAGCATTGTTACGTCAAGACTGTCAAAAGAAAATAGCACTGGAAAAGTTAAAAGAATTAATACAAGAGGGTTTAGATTCTGAAGGGGAGTTAGTTACCTCAGATTATTGGCAAAATCTGCGAATGTCAGTGTTAGAAACACCACCAGAAAAATGAATTTATTTATCCGCAACCAAGCCACTCAGGATATTAGACAACAAGCCAATTATATCCTAATTTTAGGGAATCGTGATGCGGCTGAAAGATTTTTATTTTCTGTTGAATCTACCTTTTCTCAATTGTTCCTCACACCTTATATCGGTAAAGTTTGGTCATTTGGTTTGTCTGATATTGGCGAAATTCGTCAGTGGCGTGTCAAGAATTTTAAAGATTATTTGATCTTTTATCAAGTTGTGGATGATAGAATTGAAATTCTAAGAGTTTTACATGGTAAAAGAGATTTGGGAGAGATTTTGCCATTTTTCGATGAAAATATCTGACAACATGAATAAACAGGGATTTGTACACATAACTTTAATGGTTAATAAAAATGAATACTCCTATTGTTAACAATAATCGAGATTGGCATAGTTATTATAATGCCGTGGCTAATCGCCCCCCCAGAAAAACCACTTTAACCGCTTTAGCTAGTTTCTCTCAACCCGGCAAGGCGATCGACCTTGGTTGTGGTGACGGTAGAGACACAGTTCCTATTTTAAACCAAAATTGGCAAGTTTTAGCCATCGATCGAGAACAAGAGGCACTTAATCGCTTATTATCTCGTACTGACTGCGATAAACAATTACTTACCACTAAAATCGCTAGTTTTGAAGACTTACAACTTCCCCCCGACATTGATTTAATTAACGCTAGTTTTTGTTTACCTTTTTGTCCTTCCCATGCTTTGCCCCAATTATGGCAGAAAATTACTACTTCCTTAAAACTTGGCGGTAGGTTTGCGGGACATTTTTTTGGCGATCGAGATTCTTGGTGCGATCGCTCCTATATCAACTGTTTAACAAAGCAACAAGTAGAAAATTTATTCATTAACTATGAAATGGAATTGTGGGAAGAAGAAGAACATTTCGGGAAAACACCCTTAGAAGAAGATAGACATTGGCACGTTTTTCACGTTGTAGCAAGGAAAATATAAAAATAACTCGTTTTCCCTACGTCAAATAGTATCTCATGTTTAACTAATGTTATTTATCCTCGATAAACAGTTTAACATCAATTTTTCCTCTAGATGTCTTCTTTTTAATTCATTTACAACCACTGTATTTTCTCCATTTCCTGAGTTATAAGCGGCAATCGGAGGAGCAACAGGTGCGATCGCACCTTAGTTGAGCAATAAAAATAAATTATAATAAGGTAACAAAATCATCGGAGGTAGTCGTCATGGTAGCCCAATTAATCAAAAATCAAACCAATTTATACGATATTGACTATAATCTCTGGGTATTAGATACAGTGAAAAAGTTAGAAAATAGAGATTTAGATTCCCTTGATTGGGAAAATTTGATTGAGGAGGTTTTAGATTTGAGTGAACGCAAGAGAAGAAAAATGGAAAGTCTCTTAATGAGGTTAATCGAACATCTGTTAAAATTAGGGTATTGGGAGTTAGAACGAGAAAGAAATCGAGGACATTGGCAAGGAGAAATAACTAATTTTCGTAAACTAATAAAAAAAGAATTAAAAGCAAGTCCAAGTCTTAAACGCTATTTACAAGAGATATTTGAGGAATCTTATGAGGATGGGCGAGATCTTGCCTCTAAAAGATCAAGACTTCCTCTTAATACCTTCCCCGAAGAGCCGATCGCACATCTGGAACAAATCTTAGATGAAAATTGGCTTCCCTAATCGCAATAAAAGAATAAGGAAACACCATCAAAATTAGTTATAAAATGATTTTTTACAAATTAGGCAAAGATAATCATTGATTATACTTCCTTTCTCTAAAAGTGGCGCTGAGCGATCGAACCCTCACCGATATAGGGTAACTTAAAAAATAGTTAATTGTTACTCAAGAAACTAATGAACATTGCCTTAATTTGTGGCATATTGCGGACAAAATGGAGCATATTTAGCTAAATTATTACTGGACAAAGGTTATACCGTTTGGGGAACATCCAGAGATGCTCAAATATCCCACTTTCGCAACTTAGAATATTTAGGTATTAAAGACAAAGTTGTCTATTTGAACTATGATAATTTTAAACTAAAAAACTGATTCTAATTTAACTGATGATGAATTCAAAGTACTATCAGATAACAGCAATTATCGAAAAAGACGAATTTGGCTATTATGCTTACTGTCCGCAATTACAAGGATGTCAAACTCAGGGAGATTCTCTGGCGGAAATTCAGTCAAATATTCTCGAAGCGATCGAACTATATCTATCAACACTTTCAGAAGAAGAACAAAAATTATTACTCCAAAAAGAAGTATCAATGATAAATTTGGGGGTTCAAGTTGCCTAAACAACCTCGTTTAAATGCTAATTCTGCTGAAAAACTATTATTTGAATCGGGATTTTCTTTAATTAGAACTCAGGGCAGTCACAGAATTTATCAAAAGAATTTAACTAAAGTGGTTGTACCATTTCACGGTAAGAAAACCCTGCATCCCAAAATTGTTAAACAAGTTCTCGATGCTATTCAAGATAATAATTAGACATCTCCAGAAACTATCATTTCACAACGATAGAATAAGGGTTATAACCCAATTTTTAGGAATTGTTGGAGATGTCTATTAAATTTTCCTTCTCCGAAAAGCTGATCATCGAAGGTATAGATACGTTAAACGCAAAATAGTACTACATAATCGCATCTTCCTATTACCCAAAGGCACGCTGCGCGCCCGCACCTCCCCATTCTCAAAAACTTGATGAAAATAATTTATAATAAGGTAACAAAATAATCGGAGGTAGTCGTAATGGTAGCCGAATTAATCAAAAACCAAACCAATTTATACGATACTGACTATAATCTTTGGGTATTAGAAACTGTCAAGAAATTGGAAAATAAGGATTTAGATTCTGTTGACTGGAAAAATTTAATTGAGGAGGTATTAGACTTGAGTAGAAGGGATAAAAGAAAACTCGAAAGTTTGTTAATGAGATTGATCGAACATTTACTAATTCTTCAATATTGGGATTCAGAGAAAGAAAGAAATAGGGGGCATTGGCAAAGAGAGATATTAAATTTTCGACTACAAATCATGGCAGAATTGGAAGATAGTCCTAGTTTAAAAAATTATCTCCATAACAAATTTATTAACTGTTATCAAAAAGGTTGTAAATTAGCATCTCAACATTCACTGCTTCCCATTGAGAC
The DNA here is from genome assembly GCA_964409355.1 of uncultured Cyanobacterium sp. Lineage (GTDB taxonomy): Bacteria > Cyanobacteriota > Cyanobacteriia > Cyanobacteriales > Cyanobacteriaceae > PCC-10605. Next base: position 1,859 of record CAYPDC010000086.1, on the reverse strand, counting down.
TTTTCCCGAAAAGCCGATCGCACCCTTAGAACAAATCTTAGATGAAAATTGGCTTCCTTAAGATCTATATCGCACCCGCTTATTCTCAAGCTCGATCGCACCTATCCCCAAAAACAAAAATTATGATATAGTGTACATAATCATGTACATAAACAATGAGAGCAAATTATGTTTAGCTATGAAATTACATCTCCAACCGAAGCCAGAAAGGGATTATTTAAACTTTTAGATCAAGTTGTAGAAAATCATCAAGTATTTATTATCAATCGTCGTCAGGGAGAAAATGTTGCCTTAATTGCTGAATCTGATTTGCGTAGTTTAGTAGTCAGTTTAAAAGTGATTTGCAATGGTGGTTTAAAAATGATAAAAAAAGGCTGAAAAAATATTAGATTTAGTTACTGAAGTGATGAAAAATCCATTTCAAGGCATCGGAAAACCAGAACCTTTAAAATATATGGAGGGTAATACCTTCTCAAGAAGGATTGATTTAGAACATCGTTTAGTTTATCCCATTAGTTCTACTCAAATTGATGTTCTTGCTTGTCGTTTTCATTATGATACTGTGTGATAGGCTCGATCGCACCTTCCCATTTCTAAAAGCTCAATGAAAATACTTTATAATTAAAGTTAATCAAAAATCGGAGGTATTTATAATGGTAGCTCAATTAATTAGAAATCAAACCAATTTATACGATACCGACTATAATCTCTGGATATTAGAAACCGTCAAAAAGTTAGAAAATAGAGATTTGGATTCCCTTGATTGGGAAAATTTAATTGAGGAGGTATTAGGTTTGAGCCGAAGTGATAAAAGAAAACTCGAAAGTTTATTAACCAGATTAATAGAACACCTCTTAAAACTGGGATATTGGGAAACAGAAAAAGAAAGAAATAGAGGTCATTGGGAAGGGGAAATTGCCAACTTTCGGAAACAAATTAAACGTCTTTTAAAAGATAGTCCTAGTTTAAAACCTTATCTAAAAGATTTTTTTGAAGAATGCTATCAAGATAGCCGTGAAATAGTCTCAAAAAGATCTCAACTCCCTCTTAATACCTTCCCCGAAAAACCGATCGCGCCCCTCGAACAAATTTTGGATGAAAACTGGCTTCCTTAATCTACGGCAGGGAACTTTCCCCACTCCCTCACCTTCATAAACTTTGTAGGTTGGGTTGAAGCAACGAAACCCAACAAAAAAAAGAGCCCTCCACACAACCAGCGTCCTCCACCCTACAAGAAAAACTATAATAGCCTTATTGAAGAAAATATATATAGATAAAAAAATATGGTACAAGAATTAATCAAAAACCAAATAAATTTGTACGATACTGACTATAATCTCTGGGTATTAGATACAGTTAAGAAATTGGAAAATCGTGATTTTAACTCTATTAACTGGGAAAATGTAATTGAGGAGGTATTAGACTTGAGTCGGCGTGATAAAAAGAAACTTCAAAGCCTTTTGATTAAATTATGTGAACACTTACTAAAACTGAAATATTGGCATTCTGAATATCAATATAATAAAGGTCATTGGGAAGCCGAAATACGCAATTTTAGACAGTTAATTAATCTGGAATTGGAGGACAGTCCCAGTTTAAAATCTTATTTAGCCGAAAACTTCGGCAAATGTTATCAAAAAGGAAGATTACTGGCAATCGATCGCTCCCAATTACAGGCTAATACCTTTCCTGAAAACCCGATCGCACCCTTAGAACAAATTCTCGATGAAAACTGGCTTCCGTAAATCGTCACAAAATTTAACTTAAAGTTCGATCGCACCTTCCTATTTCTAAAACTCGATCTCACCATCCCATTACTAAAGCTCGATGCCAAAGGCACAGGCTTCGCCTGCCCGCAT
>CAYPDC010000085.1:0-17761 GCA_964409355.1 uncultured Cyanobacterium sp. | reverse complement strand
CATTATGCTTTCAAACATTTGATCACACTCAGATTATGAACCTTTAAAGTATAATAACCAAAAAGTGGTGTTACTCGATCGAACAATGAGAAGTAACATACTTCTAACCTGCATCAATTAAGTTACCTTGTTAATTGAACATCTCATCAGTTAAAAAGTTTTCTTTTTATTATATTTTGGAGAGGTATATTAACTAGAATTTTTTAATTCAATTAGTGTATTATCTTGATTTTTTAAAAATTGTTACAATTTTTACTTTTATTTATTTATTTTTATGTATAATGCCCTTACTGATTGCACATTGTATATATTAAGGTAGTAAAAAATCAATGACTTTTTCCACAGATACAGTTCAAAGGGTTCGAGATGATCTAGAATATATACCTCCTTATCAAAGTGTCAACCCTGAAGACTTTAACATTGAAGACGTAATCTTGGCAGGGGCATTGATTAAAGAAATAGATAGTCTCGGACGTCCTCGTAATCCTGCCGAATGGGAGCGTGGTTGGCCTTTTCGTGATCCAAATGGTAATTTTCTTGACAAATATCCTTTTGATCGTGCAACTTTTGATAATGCAACATTTGATTTAAGAGACATTAAATATTTTTTTCCCAAAGTCCCCCCTAAATTTATTGACGAAAATGGTGATTTAGATCGAACTAGAATTACGATTCAACAAACAACAATTACTTCTCGCACCATTGCGAATGGTGGCAATACACCCATAAGACAAGTAATAGAGCAAAGTTTTACCGCAGAAGAACAAAGGGCTTATACTCAAAAAAACGGTTGGAAAGTAGGGGCAAAAGTAGGATTAAATGGAAAAATTGCTGTTCCAAAGATCGGAGGAACAGTTGGTGGTGATGTGGGTTTAGACTTTACCTATTCATCTGAAATTACTGATAATAAAGCGGAAAAAACATCTCGAACAGAAAAGTATAGTAAAACCTTTGACATCCCAGCGGGAAAAACATATAGAATTATTGCCATATCAGAAACGGGACATTTTCAGACCAAATTTGAACCCGTAATGATGCAGGGTAACATCTCCCTCACCAGAGAAACCTCGGAACGGTGGAGAAATGCTTGGCAAATCATAGCAGAACGTTCTTCTAACGGCTTTTATGCGCCTTCTAATTCAAGCACGTTAGCAACAAACATAGGAAAAAGCTATACAGTAGGTGATATTGCTTTTAATATTGATCGTCATAGTCGATTAGACTTGACTTTGCAAAAATTTAGACCTCAAACTGATTGGGTGTATGGGGCTGATGCCTTGTTTATTCCGATCCCTAGTGCCACAGAATATTATGATAATCCTAGTTTGAGATTGAAAGTTAGCACCGACGAAGCTCTTAAGATGTTTGCGGCACGACGGTTTACCACTGGTATTAGAAGCAGAAAAGTACTCGATACTTGGGCAGGATCGTTAAAATATGACGGTATGCCTGATGGAAGACTAGATAGTCCTTTGGCTTATTTTGACTCTGGTTTACACGTCAAGATTATCTCTTTTTCCAATGTAGATGAAAGAATTATCGATCTTCAGAATGGTATTTTGGCAGATGACGGATTTTTTCTTCTTCCAGATGTTCAACCTGATGTTTTGGACGATGGTACAGAAGTTATGTTGGGCATGGAGGGTACTTCTGAAGATGATCTAATGAGAGGTGATTTAGAAGATAACTATTTAGCAGGGGAGGATGGTAATGATTCGATCGAAGGTGTAGCAGGTGATAATCTGATTTTTGGTGGCAATGGCAATGATAGCCTATATGGAGGAGAAGGAAATGATTTGATGGAAGGGGGAGAAGGTGATGATCTAATATTTGGGGGAGCAGGAAATGATAATTTATATGGTGGCGAAGGCAATGATGTCATAGAAGGTGGCAATGGTGATGATTTTATCAGTGGTGGTGATGGTGACGACATACTCGATGGTGGCTCTGGTAATGACGTGATGGAAGGTGGCAATGGTGATGATTTTATCAGTGGTAGTGATGGTGATGACATACTTGATGGGGGTTCTGGGAATGACACTATTAACGGAGATGAAGGCAATGATTATATTACTGTTACGGAAGGAAACAATTATCTTGATGGTGGTACTGGAGATGATGTTATCCTTGCAGGAAGTGGTAATGATTCCATCGGGGGAGGTGAAGGGAATGATTTAATTGATGGTGGTAGTGGTGATGATTTAATTTATGGTGTTAGCGGAGAAAATATCTTAAGAGGCGGAGAAGGAAATGATACTATTCATAGTGGTTCTGGAAAAGATGAAATTTTCGGAGGTGCAGGAAATGATGTTATTGTACTTCAAAATGTCTGGAGTGGGTTCGATCGTTTCCTTGATGGTGGAGAGGGTTTTGATACTATCAGTGTGGTTAATCCCTCGTCTCCAGTGTGGGATTTAAGAGAGGATACTTTCATTCGAGAAAATATTGAGCAGATTGATTTATCCCAAAGTAATATTCAACTAAAATTAGGTGTACCGAATATAGTCAACTCTATTGGTTTTGTAGGGGCTGAAAATTCCCTTCAAAGAATTACTGGTAACGATTTATCTAATGTTACTCTCTATGGAAATTCATGGGAAAAGTCAGAAAGTTCGATCGACATGGATGATAAAACATTCTTTTCTTACTTCCATCCTTCTATTAGCGAATCTTTGTTGATTGAATCCGATGTAAATGTAAACTTTGAAAATACCGCTCCTGTGGCTTTTGACGATATAGCTTTGTATGATGAAAGAGAGTCGATTAATGTCTTAGAAAATGATGGAGATATGGATATTGATACTCTTTCGGTGATGGAAGTCACTAACGGTGAATATGGTACTGTTAGTATTAATGATGATGGTACAATTCGCTATACTGCCCATGATGATTTTAATTTCGATCGATCGGATAGTTTTACTTATACTGTTAGTGATGGTATCGATACCTCTACGGCAACGGTGAATATCTATGTGAAAGCACCAGAAGAGCCAGAAATTTCATCTATTTATCGCTTCCGTAATAACGATGGTGGTTATCTATATACAGGTATAGAAGAAAGACAAGCAGTATTGGAAAACTTCCCTAATTTTACGGAGGGGGGAATTGCCTTTGACATGGGAATGGAATATGAGGATTATTTGAATCCCATTTATCGTTTTCAAAACCTAAACCACCCCGGAAGTTATCTTTATGTAGGAGAGCAAGAAAGACATAGTATTTTAGAAAACTATCCCAACTTTATAGAAGAAGGAATTGCTTTTTATGCCTTTGATGATATTGCTGATCTTACCGAAAGTATCTATCGTTTTCAAAATACAGATTTGCCCGGTACTTATATTTATGTGGGGGGGGAAGAAAGAGATAATATTTTAGAAAACCATCCGAATTTTATAGAAGAAGGAATTGCTTTTGGATCTTTATCTTCCAGTAGCTTATAGCCGAACTTCCCCCCATAGTTTTGTATTTAAAATATTGCAAATCCTTTAATATCAAAATGTCTAGGAAAATTAGACAGAACCGTTACTGGGTACATTTCGTCTAAAATTGATCGAGCCTCCCAAAACTCGATCGAAACCTATCAAACTGTAGGTTGGGTTAACGAAGTGTAACCCAACATCCGAAAACTGATCAACAGTTAAATTAGCTTGTCTAATAATCTATGCCTTACCGTTATCTCCTGAATCCCTTATAATAATCGAATCATAACGGACAACTGAAATTAAGGAAGTAATTGTTAATGTACTCATGGGCAATTGTAGGGGTTGAATATCATTCAACCCAATCATAACCAAGATTCAATACAATCATATTTGAAATAGGGGTTAAAACTCTTACTACGAAACTTCGCAGGTACGATCGCAAAGTGGGGAGGTTCGATCGAGATAGTATTTTATTAACAGAGCAATTGACTCCGATTGTGGGCGGCGTTGCATCATTGCGGGATGATATGCAATTATTTATTGTAAGTTTCCGACACCCAAATTTAACACTACTAGCTTACTCATTGGAACATTTTGACCATTAATATTTTTAATTATACTAAAAAAGTCAATAAGTCAAAATTAAGCTAGAAGTTTATAGAGAAAAAATTTAATTACTAAAAAAAGTTAAATAATTGAATATTTCTTGAGGATAAAATTGCCAATCTGCTAATAAAGAGAATATCGATAATGGTTCATTATTTTGTTTTATTTGAGGTTGTTGATTGGGTAAAAAAGTCATAATAATCTTTTCTTGAGGATCTATTAACCAGCCTAATTCTGTACCATTATTTAAGGCAAATAAAATATTATCAATAACCCGAATAGAACTTTGTTGAGGTGAAAGAATTTCAATCATCCAATTAGGTGCAATGTCAATAATATTATTGATTTCTCCTTGTTCATCTTTAGGAATATTTTGCCAAGAAATAATACTAATATCAGGTACTATAGATCTTTGGTTAAAATTGCAACGTAATTCTGTAAAAGCACAGCATTTTTTTTCTGGTAAACCTTTCTGATTGATAGCAGTAGTTAAAAAAGTTTGAATGGTACTATGTTTTCCTTTAGGCATAGGTTTTTGATAAATATAACCATTAATATATTCTTGATTTGGTTTAGTTTCAGGTAATTGTAAAAATTCTTTGAGGGTAATTTGGGTTGGTGTTTTAATAAACATAATTATTAACTTAAATCAATAAAAATATGATGATTTTACTATTAATTAAGATTGATTATTATCTTTTTTGAGTTACTTTAATCTTAAAATTATCTTCTAACCAAGAAAGATCTAATTTCCAGTTAAATTCACTAATAATTAATTAGCTAATTTAAAATCCCAATAAACTGTCGAAATAATCAATTTATCAGAATCTTCCGTTAACTCAGCAATAATTCGCAACCCCCGTAAATGATCGATTAATGAATTATAGATAGTATCCTTGAGACATTTATCAAGAAGTGTCCATGTACGCGCATGACTATGAAATTGATATTTTCCATAAGCCAAAGCAATACGAATCATATCCATATTAATCGCCCGTTGTTACATCCGTCTTTGAGCGTGGTTTTCATCATCAGGTTTTCCACTAATGACAAAATCAGGAATTTCCACGATTTTAGGATCTTTTTCCGTCAGAGAATGTAAAATCTTGCTAAGTTTCATGGTTTTATCCGCTAATTAATTTCACTTCCTATTTATTTATCAGTAGCGAAATGGGAAATTATGCGCGTGAGGAGTTTATTTTTTCTGTTTGCCATGGTTGGTGAGTATAGTCGAACCATTCTAAAATTCCCTATACTTGATACCTAATACTTTCTTAAATCCGACATTCTTGCATCGAAGAAAATTTACCACTTTCCTAATCCTTAATTCTTCTCTATTTCTGCTTGATTTTTAGCGATTAAACCCAGTTTAACCTCGTCAATGGCATGGTTTAACTGATTTATTTTTTCTTCTAAACTCAGTCGGGCATTTTCCATGGCAAAATCGTCTTCAATACTGGAATAAGAAGGAGTTTTAGTGGTGTTGTCAGATTCTTTATTTTGTTGGTTTTTGCTAGTAATTAGACTGCCTACGATACCACCAACAACCCCTCCGACAATTGTACCAAGAATGAATCCACTACCGAAATTATCTTTGTTACTCATAATTTTTTATAGGTTGGTTTATATCTAAAGTTTGCTAGTGAAGAAAGGAAACAGGGAACAGCGATAGAATTAATTATAAATTGATCTGGTTATATTTATATCGTTATACTAATATCTCTAAATTTTAACCCCGAACTCCTAACTCCGATATTATCCATTCTTTTGGCTTTGATTGTCTGATTGACTTAGAATTGCGGTTATTTGCTAAGGAATACTCTTTTAATTCTCTGGGTAATAGCATATCCCATTGCACTTCGGAAAAAAGTAGTAAATTACTCATCATCACTAATCCTGTCACGGCAAATTGCCATCCACTAAACAACGGTAACAAAAATATCATCCCACCATGAATTATAGTCGCCAAAAAGAAAGCTCGCGATCGCATCATCCATCCAGAGAAAAGATAGCCAATGGCGCTTAAACCTAACCATAATTCACATAAATGAGTTAGTATATTTACCCAAGAAAATGCGATCGCACCATCGGTAATAACGATACCGAGAATCATGAGAAAAATCCAACTGTAGAGTAAACTAGAAACCCTTTCCCATACTGCCCAAGAATAGGTTAGGATAGTCATTGCCACAATAGCAATTATAGTAAAGATAGACCAAAAAAAGGCTTGATCAACCCAACTGATGGGCAAAAACTGAGCGCTGAAAAAAATAATTGCCGCCACCACACCCCAAACTAACATTGCTTGATCTATACAAGTATATATTCCTGAGAGAAAAAATTTTTCGACTGGCTTTATCCTCAAACACTTCATAGATAACAACTGCTGAGTATCAGAAGATAATTGCTTTCGTTGTAAAATAGGTTGGGTTGGCTTAAAAAAAGGCATTATATGTAAAATTGCGATAAAATTTGTTTATATTTGTTACAAAAGTTAATAATATTTTAAACTAAAATCATCATGATAGCACTAATTTTTTTATCGTTAGTCAGAAGAAGGATTAATGAGTAATGAGTCGTAACTATCCACTATCAACTATCCACTATTAAAATGAATCAATCAATCACCACAGAAGATCATAAAAAAAAGATGCAACGCCGTAAAGAAATTCAGGATCAACGGTTAGCAAATATGAAAGCAGAAAAGGGTTTAATAATCGTCAATACTGGGGATGGAAAAGGCAAAACCACCGCCGCTTTAGGCATGGTAATGCGCAGTTTAGGACATGGTTATAAAGTTGCTATTATACAGTTTATAAAAGGAGCATGGGAACCAGCCGAGAAAGAAGTATTAGAAAAATGGTCAAATCAACTAGATTTCTATGCTATGGGAGAAGGCTTTACATGGGAAACCCAAGATAGAGAAAGAGATATTTTAATGGCGAATAACGCATGGAAAAAAGCAAGAGATTTTATCTTAAATCCTGAGTATAAATTAGTCTTATTAGATGAGATTAATATTGCCTTAAAATTAGACTATTTAAACTTAGAAGAAGTCTTGCAAACTTTACAGCAAAAACCAGAAAATAGTCATGTTATTTTAACAGGTAGAGGAGCAAAAAAGGAACTGATAGAAATGGCAGATTTAGTAACAGAAATGAAGTTGATTAAACACCCATTTCGGGAACAAGGAGTTAAGGCACAACCGGGGATAGAGTTTTAGAATGAAGAAAAAAGAAAAAAAGAGTGGGGAATTTCTAAATTCTAAATTCTAATCAGTATTGTATGTAACAGTATCCTGACAATAGATTCATTATGCTTAGGAATTAAAATTAGTTAATGGATAAGTAGAAAGTGATTTGCATAGCAATTATAGAAGCTAATCCTCATTTGCGATCGCTCCTTGGGTGGCATTTACAACAAGTCGGATATATAACGAATCAGTATGGCACTATTCAACAGGCTAAACAAAATTTGGCTAATCAAAGTCCTACTTTGGTGATTTTAGATTCGGATTTGCCCGACGGAGATGGATTCGAGTTTTGTCAATGGCTATGTAAATCTCAACAACCTCTCATTTTGATGTTATCGGCACAAATAACCGAAAAAGATGTGGTGAGAGGGTTAAAATCTGGAGCGGATGATTACTTAAAAAAACCCTTCGGAATGCAAGAATTTCTTGCTAGAGTTGAATCATTATTGCGTCGTTTTCGCTCTAATAATACCCCTTTAACTCTTGATTTTGGTGATTTAAAAATTGATCTAGTACAAAGACGAGTAGAATTTAGAGGACAATTTATTGATTTAACTCCTCAAGAATTTAGCCTTTTATATGTCCTTAGTCAAGCCCAAGGAATGCCCTTAACTCGTGCCGAATTACTCAAAAAAGCATGGCCCGAGGCCATCGAAAATCAGAGAACTATTGACACCCACGTATTATCATTGAGGAAGAAGATAGAATTAGATCCTCGTCAACCCAATTTTATTCAAACTGTCAGAAATGTCGGTTATCGTTTCAATTTAGAGGCTTTGCAAAAACAAAATTACTATCCTCAACAGGAAAATACGTCTCATAATAGTCATCACCCTCCTATTAATCATAATGGTCATTATTCCTATAATAATAATGGTAGGGTTTTACACGATCGAGTAATAGGACACTAATTTTTATTATCTTGTTGGTGTAAGACTCCCATTGAATAAAGAGTTTGAGCGATGCACTGAGCGTTAGTCCAAGTGTAGAGTTGTGGATTGATCATAACCCAGTTTCTCAAAAGTATCATCGTTTATTTTTGCATATACTTTGCAAAGTTCCTTTTTATGATAGATAGCAACTTAATTTCACTCATACTCTATAATTGTCAATAGACATCGACCTTATCTGCAAATTTAAACTTTGTACTCAGGAAGATAAGTCTGGTATAATATTTAAGGTATGCTCGGCAAACAATAGAGCGATCGCACCTATGGAAATACAACACCTAAAAATTTTATTGAAACTATTAGGACAAAATAATTATCAAGGAAAAATAGGTGATATTAAACCAAATACAAAAACAAAAATTGAAGAAACTCAAAGATTTTGCTATCAATTTTGGGATAGTAAATTGATTTATATAGAGGAAAAGAATATTACTATCAAAATAAATAACCATGGGGAACAAGTTTTAAAAAATAAAGAAAATAGAAATAAGTTAGAGATTAATATACTCAAAAAGTGTGAAAAGACCAAAATAAAAATATCAGAAATAAATATTACTCCTGCTTCTAAAAGAGACTTATTGATAGAGAAATTAGTTACAGAAAAATTAATCGATATTGTTGATAAAAAAATTATTCATGTGGAATTGACAGAAAAAGGAAAACAATATTTAGCACAAGAATATTTGGCTGAAGGATTAGGAAATGTTAGTTTACCAAAAGCATTATTGAATAATTATTTAGTCTTTATTCGTGATTACTTTATTGGCAAAAATCAAGAGAAAATATCTTCAACAAAAGCCATCACCCCAGAAGTAAAAGAAGAAAATATTAGGCAACATAAGCAAATTACCCCCGATGATATTCTACAAGCTATTATAAGACTCGATCGCACCCTAAACACCGATAACTACTTACCAATTTTTCATCTGAGAAATGAGTATAAATCCGTATTGTCCAGAGATGATTTAAATAGTATGATATTTAGATTACAAAAAGAGAATAAAATTTCTCTTAGCCGTCTAGTGGATGCCTCCCAATATAGTGCAGAAGAATATGATGCAGGTATTCCCCAAAGTATTGGCTATCCAATTTTTTATTTAATAGTTAAGTAAAATTAATAGAAAAATTAATTATTAAAAGGTAGTAAAAAATGATCAATTTGCAACAAATATTACTAGCATTAAAAGAGAAAGAAGGAGTAATTCCTAATCCTTTTGACGATGTAACCTACGGTAACTTCTGGTTTGAAAAACACCACCTAGAAAATGTTAATTCCATTCATCAATCAGCATTCCAGCAAATAGAATATCAATTAAAACTACTGATTAAAGATAAATTTCGACAAACAAAAACAATTTTATTAACAGGGGATGCAGGGTGTGGAAAAAGTCATTTATTAGGACGTTTAAAAGACAAATTAAACTCATCAGCCTACTTTGTTTATATTCAACCTATCGAAGATTATCGTTATTTTTGGCGACATACCTTACAATACACTGTCACCAGTTTAATGCAAATACCCAAAGGGGAAAAAGAATCACAATTACAGCTATGGTTAAAAGGCTTACCAGTATTAAATTCTTCTGACTGGGTAAAAAGATTATTAGGAGAAAAAAGAGCCTTTATTCGTCATTTTAAAAATAGTTATCCTGCGGGTATTGTTGAAGCAAAAAAATTCTTTACTGCCTTATACCAGTTAGCAACTGATAATTATGAGTTAGCCTGTGAATGGTTAGCAGGAGAAGATTTAGACGAAGAAGATTTACAAATTTTAGGCTTAAATAAATCTATTGATAATGAAAAACTAGCTAGGGGAATTTTAAGTAATTTTGGTAGAATTACCGATGCCACTAAACCAATTATTATTTGTTTTGATCAAATTGAAAGGGCTTTTAGTAATGTTTTTAATGTTAATACGACTTTTCATAATGAGCGTTTAGTGAATTTTTTAGTTTTAATTAGCATTACCCAAGAAAATTGGCAAACCTATAAAAAAACGATGCTTCAATCAGATTTAGCTCGTATTAATCAAAACATTTTTCTTGATGATATAACTATCGAAGAAGCAAAAAAATTATGGATTAATCGCCTCAAACCTCTTCATCTTCAATGTAATCCTTTACCGAATTCTGCCATTTATCCTTTGGAGAAAAAAATATTAATAGATAATGCTTTAGGAGAAAGAATCAATCTCAGAAATGCCTTAAATTTAGGGGGTAAATTTTTTCAGGAATATCTAAATAAACTAACTATTCCACCTATAATTACTCCTATAATTACTCCTCCAATTCAAAAGCGTCCAGATTTTTTACTAAAATGGGATCAAGTATTTGCAGAAAATCAAAAACAAATTCAAAAGTTAAGCACTATTTTAGACTATAGTGATGAAGAATTTGTAGAAATGTTTAGATATATTTTAGAGTGTCTGGGAGTAGAAAATCTTAACCCTCAATTCTTGTCAGGAAAAAATGCGTCAAAGGGATTTACTTTTACTTGTGCAAAAACTGGGATTAAAAAAGGCTTCATTGTTAATAATACTCGTAATGGAACGAGTTTTACTGCTTTCATGAAACAATGTCAAGAGGTGATTAATAATAAAAAATGTCAACAATTAATTCTTATTAGAAATGTTGACACAGCAAAAATAGGAATAGGTGCAGAAATTTATCAAAGTTTATTTACTCCTGTTTCTAAGCAGTGTATTCATCATAAATTAAAACTAGAAGATTTACATTATCTTTTCACCTATAAAAAATTATATAAAGATTCAATATCAGGGGATTTGAACATCAATTTTAAAACTATATCAAGACAAGAATTATTATCAGATATGCGGTTATATAAAATCTTTGATAACTGTGTTAGTTTGCAACATCTAGGTTTAGTCAACTTCTTTCCTGAAATAAATATTTTTAAGGACAAGTTAGTAAATCTTTTACCGCATCAAACGGAAATAAGTTTTCCAGAAATTCATAGTAAAATAACAGAAGATCCCGATTTTTATAATTGTTTTATTCCCCCTTATTATTTCCGTAATATAATTTTTAATCTATATAAGAATCAATCGGCCATTAACATTATTAATCCTAAAGAGACATATACTGAATGGAATATTTCACCTAGAAAGTAGTATTTATATTCTCATTAAAGGGGCCACTCCGAACTCCGAACCCCGAACTCCCTAAATAACGGTATTGTCGGGAATGACTGCGTTTTTGATCACTACCACAATGCCATTACGAATTAAGAAACCTTCATCTTCTCGGTTTGCCTCTTCCACTTTGTCTTTATTGGTGATAATCACATTTTGACCGATACGAGCATTTTTGTCGATAATCGCCCTTCTGATAGTAGAATTTGACCCAATTCCCACGGGTACACTACCTTGCTCAATTTTACTCTTTCTGACACTGAAAGGCTCATAATAATCTGCTCCCATTACTAGGGTATCTTCAATAATGCAGTGATTTTCAATGCGAGTACGAACCCCTAAAACACAGTGATTAATTCGACATTCTTTAATGATGCAACCTTCACCGATAATGGATTGAGTAACGTTAGAATTTAAGAGTTTAGTGGGGGGTAAATAACGAGAACGAGTGTAAATAGGCGCATTTTCGTCATAAAAGCTAAAATCTGGTTGAGGTTGGTTGGTTAAGGCTAAATTCGCCTCATAAAAAGCCTCGATCGTACCAATGTCTTCCCAGTATCCCTTATATAAGTAAGCCTGAACACGGTGATCCTTTGCAGCAAAGGGAATTACTTCTTTCCCGAAGTCCGTTTGATTGGGGTTTTCTCTTAACAGATTTTCTAAGACTTCTTTTTTAAACACATAGATACCCATAGATGCAATATAGGGTTTTTCTTTTGCCTGTTGGGGGTTTAAGCCTAAAATAGAAGTATCCACTGCCATCTGTTTAAGGGCTTCTCCTTTGGGTTTTTCGCTGAAACTGACAATTCTGCCACTGTCATCAATTTTCATTAAACCAAAAGCAGAGGCTTTTTGCTCGTCAATGGGGACAACAGAGATGGTAATATCGGCGTTAGTTTCTCGGTGGTGCTGAACAAATTTACTATAGTCCATGCGATAGAGATGATCTCCAGAAAGAATGATATACTCATCCACATCCCATTCTTCAAATAACCAGAGGTACTGACGTACTGCATCCGCCGTTCCCTGAAACCAGTCGGGGTTTTCCTTGGTTTGTTGGGCGGCTAATACTTCCACGAATCCATCACTGAAACCAGAAAAGTTATAGGCTCTGCTGATGTGACGGTTTAAGGAAGCGGAGTTGAATTGGGTAAGAACATAAATTTTTAATATTTCTGAGTTGATACAGTTACTAATGGGAATATCAATGAGGCGATATTTTCCTGCTAAAGGCACGGCAGGTTTTGCCCGTAGCTTGGTGAGGGGGTATAATCTTGTACCTGCGCCTCCGCCTAAGATAATGCTTAATACTCTTTTCATAAAAATTTTCTATCTAAATAGCTTTTATTAGAAAGTTTATTGGTTAATGGTCAATCAGACAATGACAATTAGTTAAGAGTTCGGAGTTTGGTCTTCAGAGTTGAGGGTATTGGGAGATTTGGCTATACTCAGGAAGGACATAACTTCATCTAAGTGAGGGTGGGCTACGACTACCACAGTTTTCTTGTACCATCAAATTACAAAATTTGCCAGTATAGTTTTGTCGATGGCACTTTTAGAGTATTGAGTATCATGAAACTTCTGGTAAAAATAGTGATTTTTTTTCACAGTAAAACATAAAAACGACATAATGTATAAAAGTAATCTAAAACATAACAAGCTATGATCAACAAATTTATTAACACAGTGGTTGATGCGATAAACGATTTAATCCCAGATACGATCAAAATCATACCCGGATTAATTGGCGGTTTAATAGTTGTTTTTCTTACCCGTTATATTGCCCATTGGGCAGAAACTTTTGCTGATAAAATAGCATCAAAAACCTTAAAAAGCCGTTCTTTACAAATTTTATTCACAAAATCAACTTATATAACTACTTGGGTTGTTGGTATTTTTCTTGCGGCTATCATGTCATTTCCCGGATTGAGTTTAGGTAATGTCATTGGTACACTAGGATTAGGTTCTGTTGCCATTGGTTTTGCCTTTCAAGACATTTTTAAAAATTTCTTAGCTGGTATTTTATTGTTGTTGCAAGAACCTTTTCGCATCGGAGATGAAATAGTAGTACAAGATTATGAAGGTTTTGTGGAGCATATCGACATCCGTACTACCACAATTCGGACTTATCAAGGGGAGAAAATACTCATACCCAACGCTACTATTTTTACTAATTCTGTACAAGTAACGACAGGGTATGAAAAAAGACGAACTGATTTAGGTGTCGGTGTTGATTACAATACCTCTTTAACTCAAGCCCAAAAAATTTTATTGAATACCATTAGCAACACTCATGGAGTTTTAAAAGAACCTAGCCCGGAAATTGATTTAGTTAATTTTGGGGATAGTTCGATCGACTTTGTGGTGCGTTATTGGACTTTACCACAACAAAAAATCGTTCGACAAATTCAAACTAAAGCGATTATTGCCATTAAAAAAGCCTTTGATGAGGCTTCTATTAGTATTCCCTATCCGATTCGCACTTTATACTACTACGATCAAGATAAATATAGTGACTATATTCCTAATTGAAATTAAAACTATTAAAAATGCGATCGCCATATCTGAGTTGCTTTTTGTGCTAACTGTATTTGTCTTCTATGCAAACTGTCAGGATTCCATTCTTCAGCTTGAATATTTTTAGTTAATTGATAATTACTTTGTTGATAAATTTCTCTTTTTAAAGTATAGTTTCCATTGCCTATTTCACGGTTTAAATAAGGCTCTAAAAGAGTCACATTTCCCAAACGATAAACCATTTCTTCTATTTGGTTATCACTAAAATATTCTTGCCATTGATTATTCGGAGATTCGGGTAAAATATGCTCAATGGAAAAACTATCTTCATTGATTTCTAATCCAGAAATATGGCTTTCTAATTTACAGAGAATATACTTAACTAATTTTTTCTTTTGCCCTTTGGTAGAAATAGACATAATGGAGAAATCCTGACTAAATTTATCATCAGATACATAAATCGATCGCACCTTTTCAAAAACTTGTCGAGGATTAGTAATTTCATTTTGACTAATTGCCACGGCAACTTTATTGTAAATAGTCTCTAATTCATTAGGATTTAGGCTACTAACAACGTGATAACGAAAAGAAATAACCGACACTAATCTTAATAAACGAGTAAAATCTCCCCGGGAAAATTTGTCGTAGGCGGCGAATAAAATCGGATAGGCTTGTTTAACTCTGAATAACTCCAATTCACGAATATAAAAGCGACTTTCGGGGGTATCAAGCCAAAATTCATCATAAGGATTACTCAAAGCCATAAATAAACCGCTATAGTCTTCTAACTCATCGAGTAAGTTAAAGGCTTGTGAGGCATTTTTCACCGATTCCCGCACCATTTTAAATAGTCTTTCCCGTCTAACTCGAATTTCTCTGGTGCTAAGATAATAACGGAGAAACTCAGGAAACTTAGCCATCGATACAGTATTAATGATTCTTCGCCACTGTCTTTGTGCTTCCTGTAAGTCATAGTGAGATTCAAATAAAGAGAATAGGTAATTTTTGAGTAAATCAGTGGCGCTTAATTCAATACCTCTGGCGTTAAGAGTTTCAAAGACGGTATAGGCGTTTAATTCATCTTCCACATTGATTTGAATAAATAGCAGTTTTTGGGCGATGACATCCGTTAAAAATTCTGTCAGTTTTTCCCCTGTAGCGATAACGTCTGTTAATTTTTCTAATTCACCAGTAAAATACTCAAAGGCATTCCACAGCAGTTGATTCGACTTAGAAAGTATCCTCACATTACGAGGTTTTCTGAGGTTAATTAAATGACTTTGGTAAAAATCGTTATTATTCTCATTTAACAATATCTTACTAGAATAACGGAGCGATCGAGGATCTTTATCTCCGAGATAAGTGCGTCTTAATATTTCCTGTCTTTCCTGATTGGCTTCTCTATCCTTATGGGTTTCTACTAACTTTTTAATTTCTTCAATGACGACAATGGCGATAATACTTAAGGTTGCTAATCTCTGTTGACCATCAATAATCGTAAACTGTTTATCAGAAGTAGTGGAATTTTGCAGGACGATCGCACCCATGTAATGACTAGAGGGAGGATTATGATAAAGTGCGAGTATATCCTGCCATAAATCTTCCCAATTTTCTTCCTGCCAAGAATAATCCCGTTGAAACAAAGGCACTCGATAGATTTTACCATTACCGAGTAAATCTCCAAAACTGCTAGTACGAGTATCAAGAAGATTAATTTGCCCCATAAATTATGACTGATTATATCATCTCTATTTATAATAAAGTAAATGTCTAGCCATGGCGAAAATAGTGTTAGCGCGATCGGATCCCACATAACGCCAATGCCAAGGCTCAAAACTAACTCCTTGTAGATTATCTTGGGGAAATGATAACTCAAAACCATATTTATGGGCGTTATTGACTAACCATTGATAAGCCTGTGTTGACTGAAATTGAGTTTTTAAATCAAGGGAAGGTTGTTTTCCGTCACCTATATCTAAAGCATAACCCGTATGATGTTCGCTATATCCGGGAGGCGCACTTAATTTCACTGCTTCTGCTTTACTGCCTCGTTTTTGAATTTGTTTTTGAAACAATTGAGTTTGTGCGGAGATTGATCGAAATCCCGAAATCAACACTAATTCAATCCCCTGACTTTTAGCCACCGCCTTCATGCGTAAAAATGCTTCCCCTGCTTCTCGATCTAAATACTCCGTGCGATTATAATATTTTCCCATATTCATTAATCTTCCTTGAGGAACTTCTTGAAAGGGAAAATGACCAAAATAAGTAGAAGAAAGAAGATAATTAATCTTAGCTAATTTTTGATCCTCTGTTTCTGCTAATTGTGACGTATTAACAGGATTATTTGCGGTTTTTTGCTCAATAGTGGGAGTTGGTAGAGTAGTAACAGGAGTATTATTAACAGGAGTCTGGGGATTCGGAAGGGGGGTATTTTTGTTATTCGGAGTCGGTGAGGCGGTGACAGGAGAATTATTATTAGTAGGTATTTCTTGATTACTGATAGGGGGATTGGTAGGGGGTGATTCCGTTATGGTTTCAGGAGGATTGATGTTAGAAGGGAGAGAATTGTTAACAGTGGTATTTTCCTTTTGAGAAGATTCGGGAAGATACCAGAAAGCAAAAAGCGCACCTATAATAATAGAAGCGAGAAAAAAATTCACTATTTGAAAGTTATCCCCTAAAAATTGCCAAAATTTCTTCATATTTACCCTATTTTCTCTAATAATTAACTAATTGCCCTGCCATCCATCCTGTCACCCCTGATGAGGGATGATAGACTTTATACCAAATATAACCGCCATTATCGTAATCGCTACCTAAAATTTCAATGGGATCTCCAGTATATCCTTGCCCTACTACAGCATAACCCGTACCCGGTCCTGAGCGAATATTTTTTGAGCCTGTCTTACCTGCGATCGCACCATAAGAACCACTATTGAAATTAGGGGGATTTATTACCACTGTACGAGGTTGAGGCTGTGATTTTGCCTTAATTTCGGCTTGAAGGCGTAATTCTTCGGCTTCTAGTCTTAATTTCTCTGATTCTTGTCGTTTTACTTCTTCTAACTGTCGTTTTTGTTTCTCCTCTGCTAATCTTGCCTCCGTTTCTTCCTTCTCTTTTTCCATCGCCTCTAGCCTTGCCTGAGTTTCCCTCATCTGTTGAATGACAATAAACCCTCCTGATACCCCTAAAGCGACTAATACCGCCGTTATTAATATCACTAGCAAATTATTTTTCTGGGGAGTAACGGGAGATTGAGAAACCTGTGACACCTGTTGAGGAGGTGTATTATTCGGAATAAGTACCGTTTCTGCTAAATTAGGTGTGTTTGATTTTTGTAGATTAATATTATTATTGGGAGCAACTGTGAGAGTATTTGCCTGACTCAGATGTAAGGCTTCATACATAGCTTGAGCGGTAGGATACCGTTGAGTTAAGTCGATTTTTGACGCTTTTTCCAATACTGTCTTCAAATTTAACGGTAAATTCGGAATATAACTTTGCCAGTCTAATTCTCCCGTGATGTTGTTATTGGGAAGCTCGATCGGGTACTTTCCTGTTAAACTGTAAATAATGGTTAAGCTAAGGGCGTATAAATCACTACTGAAAACTGTCCTACCTGTGCTTTGTTCTGGTGGTATAAAGCCCCTTGTACCGACAATCATCGAACTTACAGTCGAACCACTGCTTAATTGTACCGCGCCCATGCTTTCTTTCACTGCACCAAAATCGATTAAGACGGGCAATCTATCACTTTCTCGCAAAATGATGTTTTCTGGTTTGATGTCACGGTGAATGATATTTTTACTATCTTAAATGTCAAAAGAGGACACCCGTTAAATTTCTCCCGAAAAAGAT
>CAYPDC010000084.1:0-17772 GCA_964409355.1 uncultured Cyanobacterium sp. | reverse complement strand
TATTGATTGTGCCATCGCCGTTATGGCTTTAGAAAATAATTACACTTTATATCATTACGATCGAGATTTTGAAGCCATGGCAAGGCATACATCCCTTAAACAGAAGAAACTTAGTCTGCACACTGACGAGTAAATTCTATGGTTTAAGATTGTCTCCTTACCTTCTAATAGACATCTCCAGAAATTATTTTCCGTTGGTTCTTAGTAAAGGCTTCAGCCTTTAAAATGTTCATTATTGGAGATGTCTAATGATTATCGTACTGTCATAGCGATCGACCGTGACGCCATCTCAGAGATTGCTTCGTTACCTCCTAGTAATGAATAAGTTATCTTCGATCGTACGCTTCCATGATGCTAATAATGTATCTATAGCTCTTTGTTCAGCACTTCTAGTATAGACGATCGCTATTTTTCTCTTTTTCGTTTACTCTATTCGCCAAAAATTTTGCCAAATAACGAGTATAGCCGTTTTTACAAATCGCTCCCTAAAAATTTAAGCGAACGATGAGATCAGAGTTCAAAGAAAAACCCCCCACTAAGACGATAGTAGGGGGTACATATAAAACCATGAATAAATAAATTAAATTTAACCTTCAGAATCTTTCTTCTCTTGCTTACCAAACATACCGTATTTACGCAAGAAGCGATCGACCCTTCCTTCCGTGTCAATAATTTTCTGAGTACCAGTATAAAAGGGATGATTACCCGACCAAACCTCTACGTTAATCTCTGGTTGAGTAGAACCAACACGCATAACTTCTTCCCCATTACAAATTACTTTGGCATCGGGATACCATTGGGGGTGTATTCCTTCTTTGGGCATTTTTAAATCTCCTATAAATAACTATATTTGTGAGGAGTCAGGAGTCAGTAGAGACGTATCATGATACGTCTTGCCACGGAATTTCTAGTCATAGAAAAAACTCTTATCCGTGATTGATTCCCGATTCCTACTTGAATTAAATTAGTTTAAACTAAGCGATAATTGGGGGAAAATGGGCAAAACTGCCAAAAATTAACGTTTAGAGAACTGGGGTGCTTTACGAGCTTTGCGTAAACCGTATTTCTTACGCTCTTTAGCACGGGGATCACGAGTTAAATAACCTTCTGCTTTTAACGGTTGACGATTATCAGGATCTAACTGACATAAAGCACGGGCAACCCCTAATTTTACAGCATCAGATTGACCAGTTAAACCACCACCATGAGCATTGACGATAATATCATACTCATTTTCTAACCCTAAAGTTTCTAAAGGTGCTTTTAAGGTTTGGATGTAATTAGGAATTAACTGAAAATACTCAGAACCTTCTCTGTTATTGACTGTCACCGCACCAGTGCCGGGGATCAGGCGTACTCTGGCAACGGAGGCTTTACGACGACCTGTACCGAGATAAACTACTTGATTAGACATTATTTATTGCCTCCTGCAATGGTATTGATGGTTAAGGTTTCAGGTTGTTGGGCAGTGTGAGGATGGTTAGAACCAGTATAAACTTTAAGTTTTGTAAACAAAGTTCTACCTAAGCTATTTTTGGGTAACATCCCTTTCACAGCTTTTTCGATGATTCTCTCAGGAATACGTTTTTGTAACTGAGCGAAAGTTTCTACTTTCATCCCACCGGGGCGCCCAGAGTGACGGCGGTAGAGTTTTTGTTCGCTTTTTCTACCTGTAACAACCACTTTCTCAGCGTTAACCACAATCACATAATCCCCAGTGTCTAAATGGGGAGTGAAAGAAGGTTTATTTTTTCCTCTTAAAACGTTGGCAATCTCAGTGGCTAATCTGCCTAAACGTTGGTTTTCGGCATCCACTATATACCATTTTTTTTCAATACTATCTATCGATGGAACTATTGTTTTATTCATTTTCGTTTTAAACTCTTATTAACTAAAAGTAAAAATAGGTTGAGCGTTGAACCAAACTGATTCGGGAATGGGAAATTCGGGATAACCTACTCTTAACAAACATAATCCTTTGGCAGGGGCGGAATATTTTACTTCTTCCCGCCGACAATTCATCCAAATATCTTGAAATTCTGTCGGTGATTTCGTCCCTGCACCCACCTCTACTAACATCCCTACCAATAATCTCACCATGCCGTATAAAAAGCCACTGGCTTGTATTTCGATGTTGATTAGATCTTGTTCATATCTAATACAACTAACTTCCTGTACTTCTAGCATGGAGTGAGAGCGTTTTGAACCGGCCCGACGAAAGGCACTCATGTCATGATGTCCTAGCATCGGTTTTAGTGCTTTTGCCATCAAATTTTCGTTTAATGGCTCATAATAGTAATGCCAAGTAAAGGGTTGCAAAAATAGGTTGGGAATTTTACCAGTATATATAGTATAACGATAACGACGATAACTAGCGGTAAAACAGGCGTGCCAATAGGGATTAACTTCGGCGGATGCTCGAATTAAAATACCATCGGGTAAATAACCGTTTAAGACTTTTGCCCATTTGTCGGCTGGTATAAGAGAACACACCTCAAAATGTGCTACCTGTGCCGAGGCATGGACTCCACTATCGGTTCTTCCTGCTCCATAAATCGTTACTTTGTGTCCTACTATAGATGCGATCGCATCTTCAATTTCTGCTTGTACACTGCGATACTGTGGCTGTCTCTGCCAACCATGAAAATTAGTACCAATATATTGAATTACTAAAGCAATTCTTTGTTTATGAGTGGAACTAGAATCAACCATGAATCAGAGACAAAGAGAAATTAAACTAACTGGATAATCGCCATTTCCGCATTATCTCCACGACGGCTTTTGGTGCGTATAACACGGGTATAACCGCCATTTCTGTTGCCATAACGCTCTTGAGCTTTGGCAAAAATATCGTTAACTAAATCTTTGTCATAGATGTATCCTAAAGCCTGACGACGAGCAGACAAAGAACCATCTTTAGCTAAAGTAATCATTTTATCCGCAGTGCTACGAACCGCTTTAGCACGGGCTTTTGTAGTTATAATCTCTCCGTGTCTGAGTAACTCAGTAGTTAAAGCACGGAGAAGGGCTTTGCGTTGATCGGCGGGTAAGCCTAATAAAGGCACTTTACAGCGGTGACGCATAATTTCCTCCTAAATGTTAAGAAACTAAGAATTTTAAATTTTAAAATATGATTGCTGAATTTAGTCAGTATTACTAGAGTTCGGAGTTCGGGGTTATTTAATTCCATAATTGAAACAATTGCCTTTTTATCTTTTTCCAGCATCGAACTTAAGTAAACATGATTAAATTTCACGAATCCAGAGTTATGGACTCGAATCAGTGAAATTCGAGTCTATTTTTGACACTTCAAATTGTCATCTTTAAGGACTGGTGACGGGTTCAGCACTTTGGATTAACTCTCCCGGGGGAGGATCTTTCATTTTTCCCTCTCCCAGAGTGATACCTAGACGTTGCTGTAAAGCCTCGATAACTTCTTCTGCGGACTTCTGACCGAAATTTTTGATTTCTAGTAGATCATCTTGAGAGTATTCGAGTAAATCCGCCACCGTATTGATTTGCGCCCGTTTGAGACAATTGTAAGCACGGACAGACAAGTTTAACTCCTCGATGGGAATTTGACTGGTGGGATCTTCCGGTTCTTCGGGTTCTTCCTGATGTCCTGAAATTGAAGTTGCATCGGTTAAGGGAGAGAATAGACTTACTAAAATCTCTGATGCGGTGGAAAGGGCTTCCTCTGGTTTAATGCTACCATTAGTCCAAATCTCTAAAATCAGGCGATCGGCGATTTCTCCTTCATAGCGAATTTCTTCCGCTACAAAGTTTACTTTCGTCACAGGCATGAACACGGAGTCAATCTGTAAAAAGTCAAGGGAACTACTTTCGTCTTTGCCCTTATCAACGATACGATAACCTTTCCCTTTCTCGACCCGAAACTCCATTTCTAATTTACCACCTTTCCCCAGAGTACAAATATACTGACTTGGTTCAACTACTTCTATTTCTGAAGGGAGATCGAATTGGGCGGCAGTAATGGTACAAGGACCAGTGGCTACAACACGACCAATTTGAGGGGTGTCGCTATAGCTTTTGAAAACAACCCCTTTCATGTTGAGCATTATTTCCATCACATCTTCTCTCACCCCTTCGACAACAGCAAACTCATGATTAACACCGGCGATTCTGACGGCGGTTACTGCTGCACCTTCTAAATTAGATAAAAGAACTCGTCTCAAGGAATTACCCACAGTTATGCCTTGTCCTTTTTCTAAAGGTTCAAGCACGAACTTTCCGTATTGACCTTGATTTTTTTGAGTTTTACTTGCTACGCAGTCAATTTTAAACACAGCCACAGTGGTTATTTCCTCAGTTGATGAAGTCAGGTTTCAGATGTTGGTGATAATCTTGGCTTTTGAGGGCAGATTATCCGAATTTTTATGATAATTAGACTCTACGTCTTTTGGGGGGGCGACAGCCGTTGTGGGGAATGGGGGTAATATCACGAATTAAGGTGATCTCTAATCCTGCTCCTTGCAATGCTCTGATGGCGGTTTCACGCCCTGCGCCCGGACCACTTACCATTACTTCTACTTGTCTCATTCCGTTGTCCATTGCCACACGAGCGGCACTGTCCGCCGCAGTTTGAGCGGCGAAGGGTGTCCCTTTTTTCGCTCCTTTAAAGCCACTAGATCCTGCGGTTGCCCATGAGATCACGTTGCCCACGGTGTCTGTAATAGTGACAATAGTGTTGTTAAAAGTGGACTTAATATGTGCTGTACCACTAGGGATGTTTTTCTTTTGTTTTTTTGGTCCTCCCCTTTTGGTGGGTTTTGCCATGGTATATTTCCCTCTTTAAGTAATTAGTTTCAATGACTGCGGTTTATAGAATTAGTAAGTTTATTGTTATTTTTAGTTAACAAATATGATTGAATTTGCCAAAGGCAAGATGTTAATTCAACGGGGTTTAGTTTATTTTTTACCCGGTTTTTTCTTCCCTGCGATGGCAATTCTGCGTCCTCTGCGAGTTCTGGCGTTAGTTTTGGTTCTTTGTCCCCGCACGGGTAAACCTTGACGGTGACGACGACCTCTGTAAGTACCAATATCGCCTAGGCGCTTGATGTTCATTGCCTCTAAACGACGCAAATCCCCTTCTATCTGGAAGTTTTCTTCGATGTAGTTTCTTAACTTAGCAACATCCTCGTCGCTGAGATCTCTTACTCTGGTGTCAGGATTTACCCCTGTTGCCGCTAAAATTTTTTGGGAGGTGGTCAAGCCAATACCATATAAATAAGTTAGTCCGATCTCTACTCGTTTGTCACGAGGTAAGTCAATACCTGATATCCTAGCCATGTTTTCGTTTCCTTTCTTTGTCTTGCTGTAGTTGGCAAAAAATTTGGTTGTTTTTTCAACAATAAGCTACACTGTTGTTAACAGTTCTTATCCTTGACGTTGTTTATGTTTAGGATTGGAGCAAATTACCATTACTCGTCCACGACGGCGAATAACACGGCATTTGTCACAGATCTTTTTAACTGATGCTCTTACTTTCATAATCGTAGTTTACACTGCAAGCTTTTGATTATAACAGGATTTGGGATCTCTGTCAAACATAAATAGGGGATCTTAGTCAAGATCTTTTTTGAGATCTTTAAATTAGATTTACTTATCTATAGTTTTTATTTTTTCCCTTTGAGTCGGTAGGTGATTCTACCTTTTGTCAAGTCGTAGGGGGTTAGTTCGACTTTGACGCGATCGCCCGGGAGGATTTTGATATAGTTACGGCGAATTTTACCTGCAATATGAGCTAAAACGTTGAAGCCGTTATCTAAGTCCACCCTAAACATGGCGTTAGGCAGTGATTCTGTCACTGTGCCTTCCATTTCGATTAAGTCTTTTTTAGACATAGTTAGTTATCCTCTTCATTTTTAGTATAATTCTTGTCAATTTTAGTAAACTGTATTTTTGAGAAATTAAGCCTTGTCTATCATAGCTAATTGCCACTTTCTTCAAGTTTTAATCTCTCCTTTGACAGAAATTAATTATTTAGGATTTAACTATAGCTATGATTTCTGCGGTAATGTCCTCCATCGGGCGATCGCCGTTTACGGTTTTGAGGAGATTATTTTCTTGATAGTAGTCGATTAGGGGAGCAGTTTGTTCACGGTAAACATCGAGACGATGAGTAATGGTTTTTTCACAATCATCTTTTCTACCTCTAGCTAACAGACGTTTTAAAATAACCTCATTAGGAACATCTAAGTTAACTACTGCGTTACAGTGTTGATCTAACTTAGCGAGTAAACCCGATAAAAATTCCGCTTGGGGTACATTGCGGGGAAATCCATCAAGAACCCATCCATTTTGAGTATCATCTTCTTTTAATCTTTCTTCAATCAAACCAAGAATCAACTCATCAGGTACTAAATCACCGTTGTCCACATAACTTTGAGCCTTGATTCCTAATGGAGTTTTACAGGCGATCGCACCCCTGAGAATATCTCCCGTAGAAATATGAGGAATCCCGTGTTTTTCGGCAATTAAAGCCCCTTGAGTACCCTTACCAGAACCGGGAGGACCTAAAAAAATAATTTTTGTCATATTCTAATAATTAGAAATTAGGAATGAAGAAAAGAGGAGTCAGGAGTCAGAAGTCGCGGAGAATGAATTAAAAATAGGAATTAATCAAACTCTCCCCAATACCCCAATACCCCAACACCCCAAAACGCTAACCTCCCAACACCCTAAACCTTTACCTACTGTTTAACCATTCCCTCATAACGTTGAGAGATGACGTAGGTTTGCACCTGTTTTGCCGTGTCGATGGCAACCCCTACTAAAATTAGTAAAGAGGTCGCACCGAAACCTTGAAAGGTTGTTACTCCCGTTGCCCGTTCCACAAAAGTAGGAACAGTGGCTACCACCGTTAAAAAAATCGCACCTAAGAAGGTTAAACGATTTAATACCCCTTCTAAATAAGCCACCGTGGCTTTACCGGGGCGAATACCGGGGATACTTGTACCCATTTTTTTCAAATTTTGTGCAATATCTTCAGGGTTAGACACCAAAGACGCATAAAAATAGCTGAAAAAGAGAATGAGTAAGGAGTAAACCACCACATACCAGATCGTACCCGGGCGCAAAGCTAAAGCCACCTGATTCACTGCACCACTGAGGGCAGTATTTTCCGCAAAACCAGATAGAGAAGAAGGTAACACCAATACCGCCGAAGCGAAAATAATTGGCATTACCCCCCCCTGATTAAGTCTTAATGGTAAATAGCTAGTACGTTCCCGATAAAGTCTTCTGCCTACCTGACGACGGGCGGAAATAATGGGAATACGGCGAGTTCCTTCCTGCACAAAGACAATACCCACAATCATCACCAAAAACACAAGTACAAGGATTGTCACCTGCGCGATCGCCTGACGACCACCTGTTTGAGCATAATCGATGGTATTAGCCAAAGTTTGGGGTAAAACTGCCACAATGTTGACGAAAATCAACAAAGAAGCCCCATTACCTAAGCCACTCTCTGTAATTACCTCAGAAATCCACATCACGAACATAGATCCTGCGGTAATAGCCAATACCGTTTCCACCACAAACCAAGGGCTATCATTTAAAGCATAAGGACGCAATAAACCTACTGTCACCCCAGTACTTTGGATAATTGCCCAACCTAAAGCCACATAACGGGTAATTTGGGCGATTTTTCTTCGCCCCATTTCCCCCTCATTTTTTTGTAAATCTTCCAAAGCAGGGATAGCGGAAGTCATCAACTGCATAATAATAGAAGCATTAATATAAGGCAAAATACCGAGGGCAAAAATACCAACTGTGGTTAAACCTCCCCCCGTAAAAATATCTAAAAATCCGAGGAAAGGAAGATTTTGAACTGCCGCCGCAAAGGCCGCTCGATCGATTCCGGGTACGGGGATATAAATACCGAGTCTGACGAGAATAAGCAAACCGAGAGTCACCAGTAAACGACTGCGCAACCCCGCCCCTTGCGCCATTTGCATAAAAGTCTCTTGGGCGCTGGGAGTTTTTTCTCTACTAACAACCATGACTTAAATTAATATTGATAGTGAATAATGAACAATTAACAATGAATAATGAACAATGAACAGGTATTAGGAAGTTATATTCCGAACAGGTAAAACTCTACTTATGTAGGTTGGGTTAGCGATAGCGTAACCCAACACGGATCCATAGCTTTTTGTTGGAGTTTGTACACCGAACCTTAGCTCGAATCGAAGTTTATGTTGGGTTTCGTTCCTCAACCCAACCCACGATCGCACCTTACTGTTCTCTTGCTCATAACTATCTTGACATTAAATTAGTCATTATTGCTCTTATCAGGTTGAGGCTCTGTCGAGGTAATAGAACCACCCACCGCCTCAATTTTTGCCTGAGCAGATTTACTCCAAGCTGCTGCTTTGACGTTTAAAGCAACGTTAATTTCACCATTACCTAAGATTTTTAAAGGACCGTCATTAGCAGTGACAATACCGTTATCCATTAAAGACTCTAAAGTCACTTCGGTATTAGCCTCTAAATTAGCCAATTTTTCCACGTTGATGATGGTGAAATGCTTAGGATTGATAATTTTAAAGTGTTTTAATTTAGGTACACGGCGATAAAGAGGCATTTGTCCCCCTTCAAAACCGGGCTTAGTACCAGTACCAGAACGAGATTTTTGACCTCTCATCCCAAAACCGCCACTAGCACCCTGTCCAGCAGAAATACCTCTACCGATACGGCGACGACGTTTTTTAGATTTGGGATTAGGCGCTAATTGATGAAGTTTCATAGTGTGCAATATAATAAGACTGCTTAGGAGAAAATTTGTTCGATCGGAATATCTCTTTCTTTAGCAACAGAGGAGAAACTACGAATCTGCTGGAGGGCATTGATTGCCGCTCTTGCGTTGTTTAAAGGATTGTTAGAACCCTGTTGTTTCGCCAAGATATTTTTAATACCTGCTAACTCTAATACAGTACGCACAGCTCCCCCCGCAATTACCCCAGTACCGGGGGCCGCAGGACGCATGAATACTTGAGCCCCTCCAGCACGACCAGTGCTAAGGTGAGTGATAGAGTCAGATTTGTTGATATTAACGTTAACAATGTGTTTTTTCCCGTCAGAAACGGCTTTGCGTACAGCGTTGATCACATCTCCTGCTTTACCAACACCGACCCCCACTTGTCCTTTTTCATTCCCAACAATTACGATCGCACGGAAGCTAAGTTTTTTACCCCCCTTCACAACCTTACTAACTCGGCGGATTTGCACCACCCTTTCTTGCCAAGGATTCTCTTTTTTCTCCTTATTGCGTTTTCTTTGTTTACCTTTGCGTTCTTGTTCTTTTACCATAATAAGTACCTTTAGAAGTTAAGACCAGATTCACGGGCGGCATCAGCAAGGGCTTTGACTCGACCGTGATAAAGATTACCACCGCGATCGAACACCACCTTCTCAATGCCTTTAGATAATGCTCTTTGAGCGATTAATTTACCAACTTCTGCTGACGCATCACAGTTAGAAGTGGAAGCCTCAGCAAATTTTTCTCTTAACTCTTTGTCAAGGGTAGAAGCGGCAACTAAGGTATGTTGAGCCACATCGTCAATAAGTTGAGCGTAAATGTGAAGGTTAGAACGGAAAACCGCTAACCGAGGACGCTCAGAAGTACCTTGAACTTTTTTGCGGATGCGTAAATGACGACGCTGAACGAGATTTTTACGATTAATAGTCATGGTTATTTCTTACCTGATTTACCTACTTTACGTCTTACAAATTCACCCTGATAGCGGATACCTTTGCCTTTATATACTTCAGGAGGACGAACGGCACGAATTTTAGCGGCAATATTACCCACTAATTCCTTATCAATACCAGAGACAACAACTTCAGTGTTATTGTTGACAGCAACAGAGATACCTTGAGGCATTTCCATTTCCACTGGTTTAGAATAACCCACGTTCAAAGTAAGTTTTGAGCCTTGAGCTTGAGCCCGATAACCAACCCCTTGAATTTCTAATTTTTTCTCAAATCCTTGACTAACACCGAGGATCATATTATCGACTAAAGTACGACACAAACCATGTCTTTCTCTAGCTTTACGGGAATCATTCTCCCGAACTACTTTGATTTCTTGTCCCTCTGATTCGAGATTAATTAAAGTCGGCAAGGTTTTCGATAAATCACCCTTCGGACCTTTGACTTGGACAAATTGTCCGTCAATGGTAACCTCTACTTTAGGTGGTATCGTGATAGGACGTTTTCCAATACGAGACATGATGTTAAATGATAATGATAATGGACAGTTAATATTCGACTCTTACCAAACGTAGCAAAGGATTTCACCGCCAACGCCTTGCTTTCTCGCTTCTCGATCGGTCATAATACCGCTAGAAGTAGAAATAATGGCTACCCCAATACCGCCTAAGACTCTGGGTAAGTCTTTTTTCTTACTGTAAACCCTTAAACCGGGGGTACTTACTCGGCGGATGTTATGAATAATCGGTTGACGATTTCTTCCTTTATATTTTAAGGAAACAACGATATTCTTTTTAACTCCTTCGCCTACTTCTTCATAACCACTGATGAAACCTTCTTCTTTAAGTACATCAGCGATATTACGGGTCATTCTCGTACTAGGAATAGCAACGGTGGAATGACGTACCGCACAAGCGTTGCGAATACGAGTCAGCATATCTGAAATAGTGTCGTGTGCTGGCATTCTTTTTTTCTTCCTCTTGTACTTCCATTATTTATCACGAAAGGGCATACCCATTTCTTTGAGTAATGCACGTCCTTCTTCGTCGGTGTTAGCGGTGGTGATGATGGAAATATCAAAACCACGAATCTGATCGATGGAATCGTATTCGATTTCAGGAAAGATTAATTGCTCTTTAACACCTAAGCTGTAGTTGCCTCTGCCGTCAAAACTTTTGGCACTGATGCCTCGGAAGTCACGGATTCGGGGAAGGGCTAGGTTGATCAAACGCTCTAAGAAGGCGTACATTTTATCGCCTCTTAAAGTCACCATCGCACCCACAGGCATCCCTTGACGAATTTTGAAACCTGCGATCGCCTTTTTCGCACGGGTAACAACGGGTTTTTGTCCGGTAATCACAGCTAGTTCACTCAGAGAGGACTCCAGTGCTTTAGCATTCTGTGATGCTTCCCCTAAACCTCGGTTAATAACAACTTTGGTAACTCGCGGCACTTGGTGAATGTTGGTGTACCCAAACTGTTCTTTTAGTTTAGGAGTAATTGTCTCTTGATAATAAGTTTTTAATTTGGACATTACGGTATTAATTGATATTGATAGATAAACCGTTTATTTGGGTGTTGACAAAAGTTAACTGATATTTAGTCGATGATTTCGCCTGTTTTTTTCAGTTTTCTGACTTTTTTGCCTTCTTCAGTGATGATGTAGCTAATGCGACTAGCAACTTTTTCTTTTTCAGAATAAAGCATCACTTTGGAACTATGAATAGGGGCTTCATAGGTGGTGATTTGCCCAGATTCTCCTTCTTGACGAGGTTTGAGGTGTTTGGTTCTGATATTTACCCCTTTGACAATAACGGTACTGTCACTAGGGATAGCTTGGAGAATTTCACCTACTTTACCTTTGTCTTTGCCAGAGATTATCTGCACGGTGTCACCTTTTTTGACGTGCATTTTATAACGGGCGGGTTTTTGTTTGCTTGTTTTTAATGATCTCATGGATTAAAGTACCTCCGGTGCCAGAGAAATAATTTTGGTGAAGTTTTTATCTCGTAACTCACGAGCTACAGGACCGAAAACACGAGTTCCTCTGGGGTTGTTGTCTTTGTTGATAATCACGGCGGCGTTATCGTCAAAACGAATACTCATACCGCTATCACGACGTAAAGAATGTTTAGTTCTTACAATTACCGCACGGACAATATCGGATTTTTTCACAGCCATGTTAGGAATGGCATCTTTTACTACGGCGATAATAACGTCTCCAATGCCTCCGTAGGTACAGTTACCAGTGGACAATACCCTTAAGCACATAATCTTACGAGCGCCACTGTTATCAGCTACATTGAGATAACTTTGTTGTTGAATCATGGTCGTTTACTAATGGTTTAAATGAGAGGGTGAAAATAGCTAGGTTATCCTATTTTTTTCAACCTTGAGGTTGATTTCCAACCATGAGGGTTGAACAGTGTTCAACCCCTACAGAGCTTTACGACTAATTATTTCAGCGATTTCCCAACGTTTGGTTTTGCTGAGAGGACGAGTTTCTCTGATTCTGACGCGATCGCCTTCAAAACATTGATTTTCAGCGTCGTGAGCTTTATATTTTTTCGTTTTAACGACAATTTTGCGGTATTTGGGGTGAGGGGCGCGGTTTTCCACAGCAACAACGGCGGTTTTATCCATTTTATTGCTGACAACTACCCCCACTCTTTCTTTTACTGCCATTAATTATTTACTCCTATACTTGAGTATTGCTAGTGGTGTTTCTGACAATTCCTTTTAGACGTTCAGTTTGAATTGTGAGTAATTGAGCAACCCAACGTCTGGTATGCTTGAACTCATGGGGTTTTTCTAAACGCCCAGTAGTTTGAGCAAGTCTTAATTGAAAAAGTTTTTGTTTCGCAGTGGTAATTTCTGCTATTAATTCTTCCTCGCTTAAGTTTCTTGCGTCGGCAATGCTTTTATAAGCCATAATTTAGTATTCCTCCGCTCTGGTAATAAATTTGGTCTTAATGGGTAACTTTTGAGCTGCTAAACGCATGGCTTCTCTGGCGGTTGCTTCGGGAATACCTGCGATCTCAAACATGATGCGACCGGGTTTGACTACCGCTACCCAAAATTCGGGATTACCTTTACCAGAACCCATACGGGTTTCAGCAGGACGCATGGTGACGGGTTTATCAGGAAAGACACGAATCCAAAGTTTACCGCCTCTACGAACGTAACGGGTGATCGCCCGTCTTGCTGCTTCGATTTGGCGAGATGTAATCCAACAAGGTTCGATCGCCTGAAGTGCAAAATCACCGAAATTAATGGAATTACCACGATAGGCATTCCCTCTCATTCTGCCCCGATGTTGTTTGCGGAATTTAGTTCTTCTTGGACTTAACATAATTTCTAGTTAATAGTTGATAGTTAATAGTTGATAGCCAATAGTTGGATAGTTGATAGTTAATAACTGTTCACTGTTCACTATTCACTATTCCCTATTCAGAGCGATCCTCAAATTTTTGACGACGGGGTTTTTTCCGTGCAGGTTTATTACGATTATTCGCATTGAGGGTTAAGTTTTCTTCTCCGGGGATGATTTCACCTTTGAAGATCCAAACTTTGATGCCTAAAATACCGTAAATGGTACTCGCTGTTTTATAACTGTAGTCTATATCCGCTCTCAAGGTATGGAGAGGAACACGACCTTCACGAATCCACTCAGTACGGGCAATTTCAGCACCGTTGAGACGACCACTTACCTGAATTTTAATCCCCAACACTTCTGCTTTTTGCGCTCTTTGAATGGCTTGTCTTACCACTCGACGGAAGGAAACCCGTCTTTCTAATTGAGAGGTTAAAAATTCTGCCATTAAAGCGGCACTAGCATCAACGTTAGCGACTTCAATTACATTGACTCTGACTTGACGTTGGTTTTTGAGTAAAGCCTGTAAATCGGTGCGGATTTTTTCAATGCCTTGACCACCTTTACCCACTACAACCCCAGGACGTGCGGTATGGATGGAAAGATCGATTTGATCTGCTTTACGCTCAATTTTGACATCAGCAATACTAGCGTTGGCTAAGTTTTTGTCAATGTACTGACGGATTTTGTGATCTTCTTGAAGAAGTTTGGGGTAATTTCTTTTATCGGCATACCAGCAAGAAGCGTGTTCTTTGGTAATACCGAGTCGAAAACCAATTGGATGTACTTTTTGTCCCATGTTATCTTTGTTCAATAAGTGCGGGTTGACTATGCCATTGGAGCTACTGCAACAGTAATGTGACAGGTGCGCTTACGGATTTGATAAGCACGACCTTGAGCTCTTGGACGGTAACGTTTTAAAGTAGGTCCACCGTCAGCAAAGGCTTGAGAAACGACTAGATCACTAGGATCTAAGCCTTCATTGTGTTCCGCATTAGCTACCGCAGAGCGGAGAACTTTAACAATTGGCTCACAAGCACGATAGGGCATAAATTCGAGGAGGATTAATGCTTCCCGATAACTACGCCCACGAATTTGATCTAATACCCGTCTCACCTTGAAGGGTGACATTCTGATATAACGGGCGATCGCTTTTACTTCTTGGGAGGTATCTACCTCAATATTTGTCTTTGATTTAGCCATAGTTATTAATTGATGGTTGATAGTTAATAGATGACCTAGATTTTTTTGGTCAACTATGTCCCTAGTCAGTTAACCAAAACCCTTAACGTTTCGCTTTTTTGTCACTTTTAGCGTGACCACGAAATGTCCGAGTAGGTGCGAATTCCCCTAATTTGTGTCCTACCATTTGATCGGTTACAAAGATAGGAACGTGTTGACGGCCATTATGAACAGCAATAGTATGACCAATCATTTGGGGAATAATAGTAGAGGCTCTTGACCAAGTTTTAACTACTTGCTTCTCTCCTTTACTGTTCAATTTTTCAATTTTGGAGAGTAAGGTATCGGCAACAAAAGGCCCTTTTTTCAGTGAACGACTCATGAATTTTTTTCCCTATTTTGCGGTTAAGCTCTCAGACTTAAATTTACTTGCCTTTACCAGCATTACGACGGCGAACAATGTATTTATTGCTGAGTTTTTTCTTCTTACGGGTTTTCTTCCCTAATGCAGGTTGACCCCAAGGAGAAACAGGACCAGAACGACCGATGGGCGCACGTCCTTCCCCACCACCATGAGGGTGATCGCAAGGGTTCATTGCACTGCCTCGGACATGAGGTCTGATACCTAAATGACGACTCTTACCCGCTTTACCCAATTTCAGGTTTCTAGCTTCGATATTACCGACTCTACCAATGGTGGCATAGCATTCTTTGCGCACCATACGCACTTCTTTAGAAGGAAGTTTGAGAGTAACATAGTCACCATCTTTAGCCATTAATTGAGCAAAACCACCAGCCGCACGGACGATTTGACCACCTTTTCCTCTGGTGAGTTCGATGTTGTGAACTTCTGTACCGAGGGGAATTTTTTCGAGGGGTAAAGCGTTTCCAATTTCATAAGGTGCGCTTTCACTGGCGATGATGGTTGCACCGACTTGGATTCCTGCGGGGGCGAGGATGTATCTTTTTTCACCGTCTTCGTACTGCACTAGGGCAATACGAGCGTTGCGGTTAGGATCGTATTCGATGGCCAAGACTTCAGCTTTGATGTCTCGCTTATCTCTTTTAAAGTCAATAATACGATAGAGTTTTTTATGACCACCGCCACGATGACGAGAGGTAATGACTCCTCGGTTGTTACGACCTTTTTTACGATGTATATATTTAGTTAGTGACTTTTCGGGAGTGCTTTTCGTAATTTCCGAAAAATCGGAAGATACGGCTTGTCTTCTACCCGGTGTATATGGTCTATATGTACGAACACCCATAGTTCCATTAATTAATTATATTGGCGATGAGCAAATCCCTTTTCTTTACTAATTCCAGAGGGGAATTATAAATCAGGGAAGAATGTGCTTTGCAGAGAATCACCTTCTGCTAACGTAACGATCGCTTTTTTGTATTGGGGTTTATAGCCAACATTTTGACCAACACGGCGTGTTTTACGGGGTTGATTCATGGTGTTAACTTTTGCTACCTTTACACCAAATAAGCTCTCGATCGCAGCTCTGATTTCTGGTTTGGTTGATGTTTTAACTACTTCAAAAACATACTTATTATCTTCCATCATATAGGTGGCTTTTTCAGTCACAATAGGACGAACGACAATATCAGCAAGTTCAGCAGTATTTTTTCTGACTTTAGTTGTTTTTCCGTATCTGCTATTCGCCACAGTAAACCTCCTGTATTTTGGTGATTGCCTCAGAGGTAGCTACAATTTTCTCAGCGTACAAAATATCATAAACATTTAAACAATCGTGTTTAATTATTTTGACGGTGGGCAAGTTACGAGCTGATAAGTAGAGATTTTCGGGAATAGAATCGTTAACTACGATCAGAACTTTAGCTTCATTTTCCACACCCCAACGAGTGAGAGCGGCTACCACTTCTTTGGTTTTAGGAGTTTCGATTTGATCGAAGTTTTCCACTACGATTAAATCTTCTACCCGATCCATAAAAGCAGTTCTGATCGCTAATTTTCTTTCCTTGCGGTTCATTTTCATGTCGAAATCTCTGGGTTTAGGCCCAAAGATGACACCACCACCACGCCAAAGGGGCGATCGGATCGAACCTGCTCTTGCTCTACCAGTTCCTTTTTGCCTCCAGGGTTTACGTCCACCCCCTCTAACTTCTGCTCTAGTTTTAGAGGAAACAGTACCCTGACGCTGATTATGTAGTTGACGAACTAAGGCACGATGAACAATATGTTCGGCGGTTTCTGCTTTAGCGACTTTCATCTCTAAAGTAGTCTCACCTACTTGCTCTCCTTGCCAATTTTTGACTACACAATTAACCATAATATTTTAATTAAGTGTTATATTCTAAGCCGATTTAGTTAGTTTACTGTGGACCTACAATAGTCGCAGGAGTGATACTAACTAAGTTTCCGGGTTTGCCGGGGATTGATCCTTTAACTAAGATTAAATTGCGTTCAGAATCAATTTTGACTACAGTTAATTTACGGACTTTAATTTGAGTATTACCATAACGTCCTGCCATTCTCTTACCGGGGTAAGTACGTCCGGGGGTTGTACCCGCACCTGTCGAACCGGGTAAGCGATGGTTTTTAGAACCGTGAGTCATATTACCTCTTTTGAAGTTATGACGCTTTTGATAACCAGCAAAACCTCTACCGATGGTTTTACCACCTACATCAACTATTTGTCCTTCGGAGAAGAAATCAGCACCGATGACTTGTCCTAGTTCATAACCAGAGACATCATCGAGACGATATTCTTTCAAATGACGTAATGCAGGAAGTCCTTTAGTAGTCAAATGACCAGCTTCAGGAGCGGTAAGGTATTTATTGATTTCTCTAGGTTCTTGTGTGTTTAAGGTACGTTTACGATCTGGTAACTCGTCGTATCCTATCTGTAAAGCGGTATAACCGTCTTTTTCTGGTGTTTTAATTTGAGTAACTCGACATGGACCTGCTTGAATCACGGTGACAGGGATTGCGTTGCCTGTTTCTGTGTCAAAAATGGTAGTCATACCGAGCTTTGTACCGAGTACGCCTAAGCTCACGGGATTTATCCCTCTATATTTCTAAACTACAGGATAGATCTTGTATCAATTTAAGAGCAGTATTTCCTTCTCTGACATATAATTACTCTGGTTAAGTCAAGGATTAATTAACCGAGTTGTCATGACAGAGGCATTTTTGTTACTGTCTTTGTTGATTACTGATTTGTTAACAGACTGTTGTAATCAATTACTAATCTAGTTTTTTAGATTAGATATAGCCTTGTTTCTCAGCAGACTTAAGGTAGAGACTTAGTGAAAAGTCTTTTTACTTCAGTATCTTTGAGAGGCTAATTTATGTACTTTTAGTCACAAATAACCATTATAGGTTATCAGTGGCAAATAAAGCAATACCTAATTTGATTTTTCTTAAAAATCTTCTTTTGATTATTTGCAAAACTTAATGTTTGTACATAGGGTAACATTGCTACAATGACAGCAAGTAAAAATAATACTAT
>CAYPDC010000083.1:0-18080 GCA_964409355.1 uncultured Cyanobacterium sp. | reverse complement strand
GGTATCTTTTTCGGGAGAAATTTAACGGGTGTCCTCTTTTGACATTTAAGATAGAGACTGCTATCATCTAACTGTTTGCCGTTGTATGTTGAAAAACAATAATTATGGTTGATAGGAAAACTTAACCTTCCTCCTATCAAAGAAGGTAACTGTGGTAAACTATAATCCAAATTAGCTCCACCACTGCCCAAAGTACCATCAGGATAGAAAAAGTAGCCATATAACCACATCTCCAGATAGTCATAAAAACAACGTCCATCCCGAAAACGACGATTAGGAATTTCAATCACCTGATAACCATGAGTCTTGCCAGTTTTATAAGATTCAGGAGGCAAATCCAAAATCCACTTCCCCTCATCACTATAGTAAAGATAGGGGAAAAAACGCTCCTCATAACGGATAGCAGGAGACGGCAAAGGATGAACAAAACCAGAAGGGGGAATAACATTAGGACGATCGATGGGACAAGAAAGAGTAACTCTGGCTTTACCCCACTCCTGTTGTCGGCGAGGAGCAAGATAAGTTAAACAACCCCAAAGACAATAACGTTGAATACTCCTCATCACACCACTGATTGTGCGTAGAGTGCCGCTAGCATATCTTCTTTGACATTCAAGACGTAAAGGCTCAACAATAAATTCAATAACATCAGGTAAATCAAGCCATTTCTTACTCAAATCAGCTACGGGTTGATGACGAGCAAGTTCCTTAGCAAACCCATTAGCACGACGATGTAGTAAGGTGATGACTGGAATATTGTGATAATTATCCTTCGCCCCCAACTTGAGAAAAATAAACTTAGCAACAATAACGATAGTGTGACAAGTATGCTGAGTCGTATGAGGACTTTCGCAATTTCTCTCATCAACTAAAAAATCCAAGAACTCACATAACCAAGTATCAACATAATCAACCACATCCTCCAAAGAATTAATGGGAAAAGGATAATGGGGTATAAGAGTTCCTAATCTTGGCACTAAAATTGAAAGAGACAGAGAGTCAAGGGGAATATTACGATAACGATAATGCCATCCTAAAATTAATTTAATATATCTAATTTGATTTTCACAGGTACGAGATTTAACCGCATCTTCAAGACGATGAGGATAATTAGTAGAAGTACGAAAACGGGTAAACTCCTTTAATTCCGTAGCCAGAAAATCCGGAATTTCATTACCGATTAAGCCATAATCCTCTAATCGATCTCGATTAGTGAGACGAACCTTCTCACTACCACCATAACCGATGTAACGATTAGTTGGACAACGATCCTTAAATTTAACAGTAGGAGAATTCCCTGGAAACCATAGTTGAGATTCACTCCACTCTAAAAAATCATTGAGACGAGAACGATAAGTATAACGAATACTATCAGAACAATCTAACTTTTCAACAGTATCGTCAAAAGCCGTCCGTAATTGCACTAAATCTTCAACTTTCAACCCCCGACGAAAATCAATCGCATTTTGCAGTTCATCATCTGTCGCTTTACGTCCAGAGAAACCAGAAAAACTCCAAAAAGGCAAACAATACTTATTAATAGAAGTAACTGTTTGGCTAATAATTTGCCCTGACTTTTTCTCGTCATGATTTCTTTTCGTATCTTGACAATACAATTGGAGAGCTTCTTCCATATTATTAGGAGAAGAAAGTGGATGAAGACAACTAGAATGATTGTGGGAAGAAACAGGCAGATTTTTCTTTTTTAAAACTGTTAAATCTTTTTGGAAAATCTTTGAACATTTTTTTCCAGATTTTTGTTCATTATTGTGATGGGAATCATTATTATGATGGGAATCATTATTAGGATTAAAATTATTATTTTTAAAGCCGTGTTTTGATTTTTTAGACATGGTTTAATCTCCTTTTTTTTAGTGAATAAATGATCTATAGCAATTAGTTATGATTTGTGAGAGTTTTAAATTAATTTTTTCCCTTACTTAATTAAGGGGTTAAGGTGATCTAATTCTCATAACTGATTCCTGATTGCTATAGGTAAAATATTGCTTTGTTACACTGATGAAAAATAGGCACTCAGACAAGAAGCAAAAGTTAATTTTCTTAGCCGAAGATATTAACTTACATTGAGGTGATTTTTTAGAAAGAATATACCAATCTTCTCAATAATTTCTCGGCTTTAAGGGAGGTTAAGACGATCGTACTGGTATAATAATTATCAGAAATCACTTTATTTAAAAACTTTAATAATAATTCAATTAATTATTAATAAATGCTGACCTGAATTATAAATTGATTAACAAGAATCAAAGTAGTTTTGAGAATAAATAAGGAAGAAAAAAAAGCAAATATCATTCTTATACATAAAATTATTTCAAGTTTAACTATAATCAAGTATTAAATAAGACTTACCATTGCATAAATAAAGAATTATTGAAAAATAATTATCAAAACTATTTATAAGAAAAATCCAATTAAAGTTTATCGAGAAGCCATCGATATTGTTTTATTAGATTTATTAAATAAGACCAAAAGTGTTTAATTATATAGACTAGAGCTAACTTAAGAGAGTTTATCTTATAAATAAGTTTTGGGATATTTATAAGATAAAAAATAGAAAAAAATGATATAATACCTAGATACTTATTCATAATGAATTTGGGGAGATGATAGCTATCTTGAAAGTAAAATTAGGGAAACTTTTTGGCAATTTTGATAAAATTTAGGAATTATATAATTACTAACTTCAATCATAATAAAGATTTCTTTTACCTTAAAATTATGTAGAAGGGAGAAATATCCTTCGGCATTTATGCAGATAATATTTACCATAGATCATCTAAAATTGAAGATAAATTTAAGCAAATAAATGGGAGTTTATCAGTAGAAAAATGGGAGCATCTCTATTTTGCAATTAGCCATTTTAACTAAGTCTAAACCCTTAATATTTCGTTCATTTTGGGATGTTTTTACAAAAACTGGATGCTTCCAGAGAAATATGTTGTGGAGAGTAAAAAAACTAGATTTTCTAAGAATCTTCTTGGGAAACTAAAATAATAATTCTTCTGCCGATTCTTTCCAAAAATTCACTCAGAGATAGACTATTATTTTGAGCTAAATTAGTTAATTCTTTATGTGCTGTTGGGGTTAGACAAATAGAAAATCTTTGTTTGATCTCATCATACATTTCTGGAACTCCTCGCATACTTTTCACTGGTTTTTTTGTGTTTTCTCGTTTGGCTTGATTTTTTTTTGATTTCATCGTTT
Source organism: uncultured Cyanobacterium sp. (assembly GCA_964409355.1). Classification (GTDB taxonomy): domain Bacteria; phylum Cyanobacteriota; class Cyanobacteriia; order Cyanobacteriales; family Cyanobacteriaceae; genus PCC-10605. The sequence continues at coordinate 14,855 of CAYPDC010000083.1, read as the reverse complement.
GTATTTCTCCTTCATATTAATTAAATATTTGACATAAATGTTCTGTTAAAGTTAGAAGCAAAAAAAAAGATATATTCGGGTGAACGAAATTTTAGTTGGGAAGATAAATAGTTGGGTTTTTGAGTAACGAGTAATGAGTTAAGAAAACTCCAATCATCATGTATTGGAATAAAACCATGAACGTTCAAACAATTTAAGAACTTTTAATCTATGATTGTTACCAAGCTCTCAATAAAGTAAAAAACTCATTACTTCAAGCCAAATTTATGGTAATTTACCAACCATTTTTTCCCTCACCCGATATATTCAGCAAGGGCATAAGTACCGCTAGGTGAAGGTAAGCTCATTGGCAACACTTCGACTCTGCTCAGTTCGATCGATCGCCTTGGGCGGTGTTGCTCGATATACAATAGTTCCATAATTTATAAACAAGAGTGTTTGTGGAATTTGACAACTATAGAAATAAGACTTACACAGTTAAAAAGCCTGTTCTATAGAACCCATTTGATATTTACACCTGTAACAAAAATCATCAAAGACTCTGACCAGATTAAAGCATTTATCTTGAAATCATCAACCTTGCTCTATAATAAGTACTTATGCAAAATTAATTGTATAGACGCAATGGCTTTAAACTCATTGTTATCATCGCTTTTAGAAAAATAAAATGCACAATTAATTTTACTTACTCACTTAGTTATAGGCATTTTGAGATTATAAATAGCTATAACCTATACTCAATGAAGTTTTCAGTCGTTTTTTTCTTTATTTTGCAACAACTCTAATAAGCTACTGCGCGCATCTAAGTTTACTGATGGTGCTAGACAACTGGTAAACGTTTTAGTCATTTTTAAGAATTAATAAAAAAGGCAAGTTTAATGCGTTTTAGCTTAGATCATTGTGGTAATTATAATTTAATAATGCCACAATGAGAGTTTATGCTTTGAGATGTCTAATCATATTTTCCTCCTATTAATGATACTTGAACGTCAAACTTCTGTTAAAATTATCATAGCAATATTTTTTTTGTTTGACCACTTATTTTGACATTAATTTTTTTTAATGAATAAACCTTTAACTCTCTTTGATGCGGTACAGTTATGGGAACAAAGTCATATTTGTGAATCGACTCCCCGATTAAGGCAAAATTTGGCTACGGTGATGAGGAATTATATTCTTCCTGTTGCTTTTGGTTTAAAGACTTCTCGTCTGCGAAGTGATTATTTATCTGTGATGAGGGAGATTCCTCTGGTTGATTTTTTGGCTGCAACGGATAATGTTCTTAATGTCTTTTCTAATCCTGATGATTATGGGGTGTCCGCTTCTACTTTTAGATATTACCGTAATGTGGCAGTAAAGTTTTTTGATTTTCTTTATTGTTTGATCAACGATAGTCAAGTTACTGCTAATTTTTCTCCTATTCCTCAATTTTTACCCCCTAGTGAGTCTATTCCAAAACAAAAGGGTTTATCCGAGTCGTTACGGACAAAAAAAATTTCTATTTCTTTAACTGATGAGGGGCTTTCTAGTATTTTCCGCTCTGAGGTTGAGGCTTTCCGTCGTTATGCTTTGAAACAAGATTATGATCTTACAACTATTGATAATTATTTAGGTCATATTTTTTATTTTTTGGGATGGTTACTCTCCAATAAGAGTTATTATAATTTGTCAGATTTGAGTTTGGATCTGGTTACGGATGATGTTTATAGTCATAGTTTTATTGAGTGGGGCTTAATCGAAAGGGGTAATAGTTTAGGTTGGGCTACGGGGGTTGTTCATGCTTGTATTTTGACTGCTCGGTTTTTGTCTGATAGTGGGGGAGACTATGACGAGGAGTTGGTTGCTTTGCGAAATTATTTACGGGTGATCAATGAGCAGTTGTTCCAAGATAAGAATGATCTAAAAGTGATTGAGAAGAAGTTGACTTTTTCCATGGCGGTAAAGGTCGTTGATTATCTTCGTAGTTGCTGTGCTGTTAATCATGGTAATGGTTCTCCTCGTAGTGATATGGCTATTGTTAAGTCATGGCAGAGATATTTGTTGGTAGGGTTGTTGGTTTTTTGTCCAATTCGTTCTAGTCATCTTTGTCAGTTGACTATCAATCATAGTCTTGTTTGGGAGGGGGAGCGTTTTTATGTAGATTTATCGGTTTTAAATTCGAGGGTTTCTTCTACGATGATGAACAGGATTCCGATTCCTAGTTTTTTGAGTGAGGATTTGCTCAAGTGGTGTCAGGATTTACGTCCGTTAGTCGGTAGTAAGAATGATTCTGTGTTTATGAAGTTGGGTTCGCCTCGATGCCCTCAGAGTAAGGGTGAGCCTTTATCGGTTAAGGATTTGTCTGATATTGTGAGCGGTTGTATTTCTAAGGCCACTTTAAATTTGTTTGGCAAGGCTATTTCTCTATCGCCTACAAGTTTAAGTGGTTTGAAGAATGATTATTTACAGATGTTGGCGATGATGGAAAAAACTATTGATGATTCTCATATTATTGCTCAAATTGATTTGAAGGATTTAAGAAATGAACGACCTAGAAGGGAACTCGGCGAAATTTCTAATATATTGGAACAGGTTCAAAATCTCCAGAAAGAAAGAAAAAAATATCCTTTCTTAACAGACTTAGAACCGTTTAAATAACAAATAAAAATTTCTTAAATAACTTATAAAAAGAAAAAATTAGCTATTTACATTTTCAGAATTTTGCGTACTTAACCATTCGGCTAATAATTGTTCGACTAAATCGGAAAAATCAAGTTTATCTTCCGTATTTAACAAAGCAATTTTCGTTCGACGATAAGTATCTTTTCTTACATAAGCGGTTACTTGTTCAAAATCAGGATTACTTCGCTTTCCTTTCGATCGTCCTTTTTTAGTAACTTTATTTTCTTTTTGAGAAATTTGAATGGTTTGGTCTTGGTTCTCCTTCGGCTGATCATTATCTATGTCTTTTGCCGCCGAAAGAATATCTTTAAATTTACTCATTTGATAATCTCCTTACCTACTGCTTTATAGTCTGTCCATGCAATTTTTCCTTGCTTATCATTGGTTTCAAATACTGGAATACCTGCTAATGCAGCCTTTTGAAAAGCAACATAACGTCTAATTCCCCCTTTAAATAAGGGTAATCCAGCTTCTGTCAACATTACACGGGCTTCCTCCCCATCACGGGAGGGTTTTGGTGGAATAATTGTTAGTAGAATTTTGTAAGATTCTGAGCCTAATTGCTTAAGGGATTTTACGGTTAACATCATTGCATCTAAAGCTAAAGCATCAGGAGTACAAGGAATAATCAATAAATCACAGCCCTCAACTAATGCCTCTAAGTCTTCCATTTCTGGACGTGCTTGGGTATCTATCACAATATGTTCATATTGACGGGCATATTTGGCGGCTTGACGTTCATCAATTACCGAAAAAGGTAACTGTCCTCGTTTTGCCCAACCACTTGCCGAACGATTGGGATCTCCATCGATTAATAAGGTTGATGCTAATTTCGAGAAATAAGTTCCTAAATGCACTGCTGTAGTCGTTTTTGCCACCCCTCCTTTAAAGGATGCCACTGTTATAATCATCGTCTTATGGATTTTTGCGTGGTTAAGTATTTAATAGTTTAACAAGTTAAATATGTGAGTTGTTGTTTAGTTAAGTTTTTAACTTTTTATAAGTTTGCATTTTTGAATACTTGAAATTTTAAGTTTTTAAAATTTTGAAAGTTTGTTTAGTTGAAAATACAAGTATATAAAAACTTAAGTATTCAAGTTTTTGAATATTCAAAAATGTGAGTAGTCAGTAGGAGTTACGAGCTGATAAGCTAAAACGCATTTAACTTGCATTTTTTACTAATTTTTAAAATGACTACAACTCTTAATTATTGCCTCTTGCCTTTTGCCTACCGTTACCAGTAAACTTAGATGCGTCCTAGCTTACCAAAAATCAACCCTCTGAGATTCTGAGCCATAGCGAAGAATGACATTTTTTGGTTAAGGAATGGAAATTAAATAATTTAGTTAAGTCAGATTGTCCGAAGCGAAGCACGAAGCAATCTCTTAAAATAAACTCTTCTATTTTATTAAATCCTCATTTCTAATAGTGATCACGCAGTGTCCGCTTTGCGGCACATTAAATAAATTTAACTCAATTTTACTGGTAAATATTACTGTTTTTCATAATAAGAGAAATATTTAATTTTATACATACTCTAATTTTACTAAAAACTAAGAATTATTACTTACTAACAATTCTCCTTGATTATTTAAACCAATATCAAGGGATAAATCTCGTAATTTTTCTGGTTCGGGGTAATTAGTAAATACCCACATATTTAACGGGCGTTCGATATAGGTTTCTAGTAAATTTTTGATTCTTCTTCCCCCAAATAATAAATTATTTCCTTCCTTCATTTTATCCGTTAAAAATTGTCCGATCGAATCATTAAAAGTTATATTAAATTGGTACTTATCTAAAGCATTTTTAGCTAATTGTTGCAAAAATTTATGGCTAATTTGAGTGACAAAATCAGGGCGTAAAATATCAAAAACAACGATATTATCCCCAAAACGATTCAATAATTCTGCCCTACCAATACGACTGGTAAAATACCAATCAACCTCCTGTTTAAAATGGTTTTCTACTTCTTCAAAACTGAGAATTTCTCCTTGTTGCGCCCTTTTCATAATTCCCTCACGGATAATTGTACCCGTTTGCGGATCTGATAAATCAGAAGCACCAATATTACTGGTAAAAATGATCGCAGTTTGATTGAAATATGCAGTTTGTCCTTTTCCGTCTGTAAGTCGCCCATCTTCTAATATCTGCAAAAACTTATCTAATACTTTCGGATGTGCTTTTTCTATTTCATCAAACAAAAGAATACTATAAGGTTTTTCTAACACACGATTGGTTAATTGCCCACCTTCTTCATAACCTACAAATCCGGGGGGCGCACCTGCTAATTTTTCCGCAGCGTGTTCTTCTTTGTACTCGCTCATATCAAATCGAGCAAAGGCTTTTTCATCGCCAAATACTAACTCGGTGACGGCTTTGGCTAATTCGGTTTTACCTACACCTGTCGGACCCACAAAAAAGAATATGCCCTTTGGTTTGCCACTATTACCGCTATTGCCTGTCATGGTTAAGCCAACTCTAGCACTGGTTAACATGGTTGTCACTGCATTTACTGCTCTCGGTTGCCCGATAACTCGACTGGATAACTGTTGTCTTGCCTGTCGAACTTTTTCGGGGTTAAGTTGCGCCCAAGGATCTTCTTTTAAGCCAAATTTGTAATAATCTACTATGCGCCAAATTTCTTTCTGTTTGACGGAGATTCTTTCTTGATGGGAGGTTAAACGCAAGGCATCTAAATCCATCGCCCGAAATCCGTCGGTTAAGTCGGCAAATTCTTCCGCTATGGTTTCTAATTCTGAGGGTTGATTATCTGATTTTTGAGTGTTGATGTTTTCTCCCTGATAAAATCTATTCAGGAAACGCAGGGCAAATTCTTTTCTTTCTTCTTTGTTGGGGTAGGATACTTGCACCATATCCACAAAGGGGTTATGTTGATGCAACCATTCGGGAATGCGTTTTAAGTCATTGGCAATAATAATTACGGTATTACGATAACCTTTTAATTCTCCTTGTCTGATGACTTGAGCTTCTAATAAGCATTTTTTCAGTAGTGCTAAGGGATTTCTTTCCTCTGCACTGTAACGATTACCATCGCTAGTTAACATATCCCCTAAGTTAATGATAGATGCGATCGCCTTCTGTGATTGAGATAATACTGCCCTTAAATCACCGAAAGCATCTTCAGGAGATTTTCTAGTGTTTAGATTTTGAGGCATTCTGCCCCCCGGATTTCCTCTTGGTGGTGTTGATAAGAGGCTGTTATTACTAGGGTTAGTCGGAGGAGAGGGAGGATTATTAATTTGAGTGTTACCAAGACTTCCTTGATGTTTTTCGGTGAGACGATTACGAGCTAAATCTTGAAATTCTTTTTGCGCTTCATTACTATTAAAATTAAAACCGTCAATAATGTCATAAGTGACGATAATTTCAAAGCCTAAATCTTGAAAATAACTGGTGAGAAAATCCTCTAAGTTTTGATAATTTCCCTGCCATAAAAATTGGTCATGAATGTTACCATAAATAATGCTATGAAGGCGATGGTAACGGTGTTTGGTAAAATCGGTAATCCAACGAGATGAGACTGATTGATTCATTTTTTTAGTTTATTCTATTGTTAGTTAAATACAATTTAAATCTGTTATTTAGAGGTAAATCATAAACAGGCTTGGATGTCTTCAGGTTCTAAATCAAGAAAATCTGTTAATATTTCTGAAGGCTCTACATTCATGGTTAACATTTCTAATATATCTCTGACTCTAATTCGCATACCTCTAATGCAAGGTTTTCCGCCACATTGATTAATGTTATGGGTAATTCTGTTCAGTAATTCTAATTTTTTCATTTTACGGATTAATTATAAAGAAACAAGTTAGGAGATATTTGAAAATATTTACCTAAGATTTGAGCCTGAATTTTGTTAATGTTTTCCTTTCCTTTTCTAATATCATTAACAATTTTTTCTGAACCCATTATCTTAATTAATTCTTCTGTTGATAACCCTTTTGATTCGATAAAATGTTCTAAAATTTCTAAGGGCGAAACATTAGCCCAATCCTCAATTTCATAGGTTTTTTCTTCATAATCTTCAATTAATTTTACTAGCAATTTTAATAACACTGATTCTTCTAAGGTTCTATTTTGTTTCTTAGCAATCAGTTTTTCTGCTACTTTTAAATATTCTTGATATTCTGTTTCATTATCGATAATTTTAAGAATAATTTTACTATCGGTTAATAGTTGAAAATAATTAGCTTTATTTAAAGTAAGGGTCATTTTTCCAATCCTCCTTATCATATTCAGCGTGAGTTAAAAAGTATTTAAAATAGGCTATTTGTTGTTGATAATCAATATCTAAAATTAGACGGTATTTATTACCTTTGATATTAAAAACTGTAAAATTACCCACTGATTCCGCATCTCTATATATTTTTTGTACGTCTAAGAGAATGTTTAAGAAGTCTTTTCTCCCCCTAAATCCCCCTTAGTAAGCAGGGCGTTTTCATTCTCAAAAATCTCAGTTTCTCAAACTAGCTAATAGTCTCAAATTCAGAAGTTTTTAACTACTAATAAATCAATTAATAGTAAAAAATCTCCCTTTCTCCCTTGCTTCCTCTGCTTCCCCTGCTAAACAAATCAATTTTGATGCCGACTTTGCAAAAACCCTGCTTAGTAAGCAGGGCGTTTTCAAAGTCGGAGTAAAACTTCAATTCTTAGTTCAATTCATTGAACGTTTTTTATTAGCCTCGTCAATTTATTGCGAGGCGTTTTATTGATAAAAACCCTTATCTCACAATGAAATTTATTTCATTGCTAATAGAGATCGTTAAATAAATTTAACTCAATTTTTAGGAAAAATATCACTGTTTTTCATGGTAATTGATTTTCTAATCAGAAAAAATAGCTATATTCCTTATCATTTATAATGTTGAATGAAATCAATAGTGGGCAATGCCCACCCTACAATTAACTACAATTAACTTATAGTTCGATATTGATCTGACTTGGGTAATTCATCAGCTTGACGTAAAATGCGATCGGGATCTTTGCCTTCCCACCATAATTCACTCATATTGATCCCAAATTGGGCTTGTAACAACTCATGTAATTCAGAGATTGCCCCTTCAGCTTCATCACAACTAGCAGTAACTTCCCCATTAACATTAGTGGAGGTAGTTTTGGTATAACCGTCAATATCATAGTAAATTTCCCCCTCTACAGGCACACTGACACTAATTCCCTTACCTGAGTTTGTTGCCGCCCCCAAAATGATAGCAGAGGCTGGATGATCTGGATGTTCCGCTTGACGATACAGTAAATTAAACCCCATTTCCTCTAAAGATTCAGCAATACTGTCGGCAATATAATCTCTTTGTTCTGCTTTCAGTTGCGCCTCATTCGCAATTTTGATGATATTTTCACTTTCAGATTGTGCTTGAGTTAATATCTGCAATGGTTGCTGAAAATCCTCAGATGAGATCGCACCGTGTATTTGAGTTTGTAATTTTTCTACCTCGGCAATGAGATGAGGACACCAAGAAAAAACTACTTGATCTGCTTTTAAACCGCTTATGAGGGCTTGTAGTTCTCCCCCCGCTTGTATTGCCTCATTTTTTGCCTTCTCCCACTGTTTTTGAGCTTCTAGCACCCTTTTAAGATGTCGATCGATCAGTCCTTGATAATCTTGTAGTAAGGGCTTTACAACTTCAGGATTGCCACCATTTAAGGCTTGTTGTAATCGTATCAGCTTAGATTCTATATTAGCCGTACCGTTAAAATCAAACTTAGTGCGGATAGTATCATCGATTTGTTGTAACTGTGTTTTTAACTCTGTAAACTCAAATTGCAGTTTTTCAATTTCTTCCCGTCGTTGTTTTTCCGCATCATCTCGCCGTTTCCGACTCACTGCTAAATAAATATCTGCTTTAATTTCTTCTATTTCTGGAGTTATAGCTTGTAATTGCGTCTCATTAGTCGCTTTTTGGGTTTTTTGCTGTAATTTTGCCACTCTATCTTCTAATTGCTGTCTATCTTGAGAGTAGAGAGAATCCCTTTGATTAGTAATATCGAGTGCGATCGCACCTACTTGAGAATTTAGCTGATTACGAAGATTATTTAACCTAATTTCTCTCTGTCGAGCGATTTCCGCATCTCTTTTGCGTTTTTCTTCCTCTGCCTTTCTCTTTCTTTCTGCCTCTAGCTGTTGCTGTCTTTGTATATCTAATTCGGCACGGGAATATTTAGGGCTACCACTCATAATATTTACGGGAAATTAACTATATTCTAATTATCTCAAAAATTCCATTAAGATGACTGTTTTACCGTAAAAAATTCATAAATATAGTCAACGTTTAACATAAAGGAAGGACTATTCCTTTATTTTCACCAATGAAGTTATTATATCTATAATAGTAATCTTAGTAGGTAAAATTATGATTAATGGTTTCGGCGATAGGGATTTTCCCATGCCTTATTCAAAACAACAAAATGAACAAAATAATAATGATCCAAACAAGATATTATCTTCTAATATTAAAGATAAAGAGATAGAAAAAGAAAAAGAAGCTATTATCGAAACAATACAAATAGAACTAGAGAAGTGTCAATTTCAAGTTTCAGAAATACAAAATCAGTTATCTATTAGTAACAAAATAAATAATGAGCTTAAAAATAAACTACATAATGTTAATCAATGTAATATTCAATTAAAAACTGAGTTATCAGAAGCCAAAGCAGAAATAGAAAAATTAAATAATAAGCTATCAAAAATTAAATCACAAGGTGATAAAAATGATATTTTTGATTGTTTTAATCAGTGAAAATTTTTATGTTTATAAAACTAGCTAAATTTACCAATCCCATATACTTTGTTCAGTATCTTGTGATTGTTCCTTCTGTTTTAGTCCTAAGCGAGTATTTTTATTGGTAAGAATTGAATTTACTTCGGATATATAATTTATAGCTTTTTCCATTCTCTGAAGTAAAATTTTTATTCCTTCTTTTGGATTTAGATGTTGTGACTTCCATAATATACTTGTGATATTTCTTTCAACACTTCTAATTATTTTTTTACTTTCTCCTAATTTTTCTTGACAATTAAGTTTTTGCTTTTGAGTTAAATTCTTTTCTTTATCATAATATAATTTTTTAGTTTCTTCCAGATATTCTTCTGCTTTAAAAATATATTCATTTATTTTCAGAGTCGTTTGCTTATCTGTCAAAATTCCATATATAACGTTACCAAAATCCTCAAGACTATCAAAAATATTAGAAATACCACTTTTTTCGGAATAATGAATATAGTTATCATTTTCTGTATATTGTGCTGAATCTAAATCATCATTTCTGGTTTTATTTCTAGGTGTTTGAACAAACTTTTGTTCATTTCCTCTTAAATTATTTTTATTAAATTCCTCATTCCAATCATTATTTTGTTGTTCTAAATCATTCTCTATTTCACACCAATTTTCCTGTGTTATTTGTTTTTTTTGATTATTTCTAATAATTTCTTCATCCTCTTGAAGATCCAAAACTGTTCCATTTAAAAAAGGACTATTAATCAAATCTAATTGGTTTGCTAAGTTAAGGCATAAAGATATATTTTGATTTATTTGACAAGCTGATTTCCAGAGTTGATCATTATTATCAATACTCCATAATTTAACAGTATTTTTGTTTTTAAAATTGATTTCTTCAAAAACCTTATGCTCAGAATTATTTTCATAAACCAATTCATCAAATTGTTGATTTATATCTTCAACTGTAAATTCAGATTGCTCAGATTGTCTTTGATAAATCTGATAGGATTTTAAAAACCAGTTCTCTTTAACATAATTAACAAGACACTCAAAATTACTCATTATTTTAGATGGAATATAAAAATCATCATTTTTAAAAATATTATCCATCTCACAGATATAACCAAAGAAACCATAAACAGGTCTTCCAAAAGTATCTTGAGTATATTCTTGGTTTTCTTCTGAGGAGGAAATTAAATCTCGTATTAAACAAGTAACTCCGACTAAACAGTATTGTTCGTTTTTTACTAATACCCAACGAGGATGATTTGATAAATTTTTAGTTTGAACAGATCTCATACTGGGTGAAATATAACTTTCAAGCCAATTTTTTGTTTCTAAATCAAAATTGTTTGGCAATGCAATAAATCGAAAATCGACTTCATAAGTTCTGGTATAAACAACAGGTTTCCATTGAGGTTTAGACATCTAATTGCATCTCCGTTCCACTTAAATATAGATTAGCATTAGTCAACTGTTGACGGAGAAATCTCATCCGCTTTTTCAATTCTTCAATTTGTTCTTGATTATTGTTTAAACTATTCTCTAGGGATTTAATTTGTTCCGTGTTCATCCAACGTTCTAAAAAATTACCTCCTCTTAGAATCTCCAAATCATCTTTTTTGCGTTTAGCTCTATTTTCTTGCTGTCTTAGTTCGTTGCTATAGCCAAAATAAATAGCAAATACTAGAGGAAGATGCATATTTTTAGGTTCTATCTGTCCAGTATTTTTATTCTCAGCTAATTCTTTACCTAGACTAACTGGACAAATCATCGTAAGCCAACCAGAATTGGGTTGAAAAAAGATACGAAATATATTTTTTATATCTTCTAAAATTTCATCTTTATTTCTCTGGAAACACTGATCATATTTGGTGATGGTAATAACTACTGGATAAGGATTTTCATTAGTTGGTTGTTTTGCTTTTGCCAGTTCAGCTAAATAGCTAATCATTCGAGTGACACCGGCTCTTCTGGCAATGATATTAAGTTGAGATTCAGTAAGTTTTTGCTTTAAAAGCTCTCCAGAAATACAAAAAAATACACAAGATGATTCTACTAAATGCGTTTTAAGAGTGTTAACATCAGATTCCGTTGATAAATCTGACATTGCCCCACCTCGATAATCTAACCATTCAAAACCCATCATCGGTTTTAAACCATAACTAAAATCGAAAGCATAATTATGTGGTTCATTTCCCGTTGCTGATGGCCAACGATCTTCTCCTTCCTCTGCAAAAACTAATTGTTCCCATTGTTCTGTCAAACGTAAATCATCATCCATATCTTGACAAGAAAGAGAAAAACCTTCTAATCCTAATTGCATTGTGGAGTATAGCCCCAGAATATAACAAGTTTTTCCCGCCCCTGTTGTACCTAACATTGTAATTTTTATATTTTGCTTCATATTATTTTTTAAAATTACTCTTTGTACAAATAAAACAACAATTTTGCCCTTATGAGTAGCTTAAATTTAATCAAAAACGGCAAAAGGATCTAAGTTTTCTATTCTCTGTGAAATTATACCACTCTTGATAGCTAAGATTTCTTCTGTGTATTTATCTATAGTCATGTTACTTTTTATCACAGGAATTTTTTTTATGTATCTTTCAAGAGATTCACAGGGAGCTTTAATAAGTTCCCATTCTTTTTTGTGTAATTCAGCTTTTGCTTTAGCATTAATTGCTTTTTCATGATTACTTTCTTCCCCAGTAATTTTGCTAACAATCCAATTAATATTTCCCCCGAATCCTTGACTATTTTTCGCAAATTCTTCAGCTTCTAATTTATGTTTGACCAATAATTTTTGAGTAAAATGATAATGATTAGAAACAGCAGTATTAAGTATAAATAAGAGTGGAATGGGAATATTGATTTGCTTAACTCCACATCCAACAGGAATAAAACCTCCTAAAATATTGTTACTACAACTAATCGTAGTAATTAAGCCTTCAAATGGTTTTATAAATTGAGTGGGGATATTCTCAAGTAAATCAAATTTAGTTAAAAGAATTGAAATAGATAAAGGATGGTCTAATTCTTTCAGGTTATGATTAATAAGACTAATCATTCTTCCTATTTGACTATTTCGTACTTTCCCTTGATTTAAAAGAAAAGAATCACAGAATATCATTATTCCATCAGCTTGTTTTAAATCTTGAAGTAGTAAATTGGCTTGTTCACTATCTTGAGTTTCAGTTAAAGCTCGTCCACGATAATCTGACCATGAAAATTTCAAAACATTTTCTCCTTGATAACGGAGATAAAAATCATAATCTTTTCTTTGATCTGTTCCTAAAGGATAATTTCCTTGACGAATATTTTCCGCTAGTTCAATTAATCTTTTATGATCATCATTGACTGTAGTTTTTAAGGTAAAACCTTGTACACTTTGCTGTAAAACAGCATAGAGCGATGCCATATAAGTTGTTTTACCAACTCCACTATGTCCTAACATGACAATTTTCATAATTTTAAAACTCATCAAAGGGATCTTTACTTTTAGTTTGTTTATTATTACTAATCGTATTCTTATTTTTAGGTTTTAATTCATTTGGTAAGGTTTTATTTTTAGGTAAAAATTGAGAATCTTGTGATTGATTTTTTTGTTTTTGGATTATTTTAACTAGCCAAAAAGTAATTAAAGCTGACAATGATAAACTAATAAAAAATATAACTATTATTAGATTATTGGATAAGATACTTAAATTTTTTAGATTCGTCAAAATAAGAAGAAACGCTAATCCACTAAAAATAATAAATAAAACAATAAATAAATAATCTATTTGTTTTTTATTTTTCTTATTTTTTTCTATAGATGTGTTAGTATTTTCCTGAGTCGCTTCAACATTTACGTCTTTTGAATTTCCCGAAATAGAAGGATTTTTATCTACATTTTGATTCATTTCATCCTTCTGTATTGACGGTTGGGAAGACTTTTCAAGCACTCTGTCTGTACAATCATCTTTTTCCGTATCAATTTTTGATTGTTTTGTATATATCTCAAAAGAATTAATTCCATTGACGGTTACATTGAAAAAAGGACTATTCTCAAGATCAGATTTATTTGTTAAATTTAAACATAAAGACACCGAATTAACTGAATCTTTAAGAATATTATCAATAGTAATTGACCACAGCGAATAATTATATTCAGTAGAATTAGGATATAAATAAATTTCTTTTTCGTTATTGATATTATAAATTATTTTATTTGCATTAATATCTAAATAATTTGTGTTATTTATTTCTTCATATTTACCAAGTTTTTCAGTATAAGAAATACTAATTGGGGATGGTAATTTTTTTCTTGTATTCCACTGTTCTAAAATGTAATTATAAAGAGGTTTAAATAAATCAATGTTTGGCTCTAAAAAACAACGAATTATCTCCCAGTTTTCATTAACTGAAATAACATAACCAAAAAATCCATATAAAGGACGATCACATTTATCTTGAGTCTCTTCAATAATATTATGTAAATCTCTAGCTAAACAAGTAACCCCAAAAACACAATATTGAGAGTTTTTTACAATACTAAATCTTGGATTATTAGTAAGTTTTTCAGGACTCCTTGTTGTGACTTGTATATAATTTTCAATCCATTTTTTATCATTATCGGTAAAATTTTCGGGTAATGCAATAAATCGAAAATCTACCTCATAAGTTCTACCGTACACAATCGCTGACATTTTTGACATGACTTTAATACCTCATTTATTTTTTTGACAAATCCACAAATAATCGTGTCTTTCGATATGTGTATTTAATGCCCTTACTGGTAAAATGATAGGTTCATATTCTTGTCTTTTTTTATACACTTCTTGATATTTTGCATTTGATATATCTGAATAAGTAGGCTCTTCGATTATTCTTTTCCATATATCATGTAACAATCCACGAAAAGAATAACTTTTATCTTGATAATATTTTGCCATTTTTTCATGTTCCGCAATTTCTTTTTCTAAATATTTTAACTGTAAGTTAACTGCTACTTGCAAAGCAAATAGTAATGGTTTTTCAACATTATGAGATTCAATACCACAAGTAATAGGCAGAATACAACCTGATATAGAAGGACTTGCTTCGATCGCTGTTAATAAACCTCGGAAACTTTCGAGCATTGATTCGGTGAATTTAGTAACCAAATCTGCTTTAGTGAAAATTATTGCCAATGAAATAGGACGATTAATGTAAGGTAATGTTCTATTTATCAAAGCTGTCATTCTACCTATTTGATTACTACGAATATCTCCACTTGCTAAAGCATTACCATCGCAAAACATCATAATACCATCTGCTTGACGTAAATCACCAATTAAAAGTTTTGTCTGTTCATTATCTTGAGTTTCTCTTATTGCTCCTCCTCTATAATCTGCCCATTTGACATTCGCCCCGACCTGAAGGTGCGGGGATTCTCCCATCACTGAGAGAGTT
>CAYPDC010000082.1:0-18085 GCA_964409355.1 uncultured Cyanobacterium sp. | reverse complement strand
CTCTCTCCCTATCTCCCCCTCTTTTTTGTTTCTCGAAAATGAAACAGTCCTGCTGGGGGATCGTGCTGGTATATTTATTGTTAGAAATCATCTTAAAAATCAATTTATCTAGTTTTTTTCTCAATACCTATCAAGGGAGGTTTATTTACTTTTCAAAAGTTAATGCTTTTCCCCGCACATCTGTACACAGTTGACCGTTATCAAGAGCTATGTCACCATTAACTATGGTGTAAACTGCCCATCCCGTCAAATTCCAACCTTCAAAAGGACTCCAACCGCATTTCGTAGAGAGGTTTTCCTTCAAAACAGGGCGATAGTTATTCAAGTCAACGAGGGTTAAATCGGCATCATAACCGACTTTTATTTCTCCTTTGTTGGGGATTTTGTAAAGTTTGGCAGGATTGCTACACATCCATTTTACCACTTGTGCAACGGTACAACGTCCTTGTTTGGCTTGGGTTAACATCACAGGTAAAGAAGTCTCTACCCCCGGCATTCCTGATGGGCTATGGGGATAGGGTTTGGCTTTTTCTTCTAGGGTATGGGGAGCGTGGTCTGTTGCTATACAATCGATTACACCGTCTAATAATGCTTTCCATAATACCTCATTATTTTCGGGCGATCGCAGTGGGGGGTTCATTTGGGCTAAAGTGCCGATTCTAGCATAATCATTGGTGTTGAGTACCAGATGTTGAGGAGTTACTTCCGTACTAATCCACGGGGTTTTATGGGTGCGTAAATATTCCGCTTCGATGGCTGTGCTTAAATGAAGGATATGCAGTCTTCTTTGGTATTTATTAGCCAGTTTAACCGCCAATTTTGTGGCATTTAACGCCGCTTCCTCGTCTTGTATCTGAGAATGTACCGAGGAATCGCTTATACCCTTAAATTCTTCTCTTCTCTCCATGATACGCCCTTGATCTTCCGCATGGACAGCTATGAGGCGATCGCCCTTGGCAAAAATAGGCTCAATTTCTTCCTCTGTACTCACCAGTAATGCCCCGTGTTGTGAACCCATAAATATTTTTATGCCACAAGCAGGATTTGCTTCTCGTAAATCATCCAAATTTTCTGCCGTTGCCCCCATAAAAAAGCCATAATTAACTAAGCACTTTTGTTTGGCGCGATCGAGCTTATCATCTAAAGCAGCTTGAGTGGTGGTTAGGGGCTTCGTGTTAGGCATTTCCAGAAAGGATGTGACTCCCCCCTTAGCACAGGCACAACTAGCGGTAAAAAGGTCTTCTTTATGCTCTAAACCGGGTTCACGAAAATGGACTTGAGGATCGATTACACCGGGTAACAAGGTTAATCCTTGAGCATCAATTACCCTTACGGATTCATGATTTAAAATAGTACCAATTTCTGCTATTTTTCCATTTTGAATTAAAACATCTCCGACAATAACTTCTCCTTCTGGTAAAACTATTTCTGCTTGTTTAATGATTAAATCAGAACTCATAATATTCTCTACTTAATTTTGATAATGTTGTGATATTTTTAGATTGATTTCCCCCTTTATTAAGGGGGGTTAGGGGGGATCTAATTCTCATAACTAATTCCTGATAGCTATATTAGAAAAAAAGTCTCCCCTCGCCTTTGGAAGAGGGGTTGGGGGTGAGGGCGAAAAATGTTGCTACCGACTTTGCAAAAACCCTGCTTATTTAAGGGAGGTTGGGGATCTAATTTCTTATTTTACTTGAAAATAATCTTTATTGCAAGTATTTATCATTAATTAATTTTACATTTAACCTCAGATTATGTTAAGTTTTATAAAAACATCTAAGAATCTAAATTAATACGATAAATAAATATAAAATTGTACTTATGAATAAGAAAAAAGATGATAAAAACTATAAAAAACCTCCCGTAATCTCATGGTTATGTGAGTGGTATTTAGATCGCCTCTTTATTAGCAGAATTATGGCTATTCTTTCTGCTTTAAATTTATTAGTTATAGCCTTTGATATAACTTATATTCCCCTAAGAGATATATGGTTAAATGGCAAAATTACTCTTGGTAAATTTAAAATTGGTCCTTATGAATATGAGGGTTTCCCTTTAAAAATCTTACCTCAAAGATTGAGCAATATAATTACGAGATATGATGTCATTAAAGCCATTGAACCAAACCGAGACACCCAAGCATATTTAAACGAAGTAAATTTACTAAAACAAAGTATTAATCAATACGGTTTAAACAGTGAAGAAACTAGAGAAATTTTAGAAATATTAAGGGAAAATAGTCGAGCAATGATTGATCAAAATCCCTACGTTGTTGCCAACAAAAGTGGCACTTTAGAAGTAATAAAAAATACAATGAGGGATCACATGAGTTCATTTATTGATAATCCCGAAGATTCCTCTAAAGTTGCCTTTGATGCGTTTTGGACTGTGGAACATTTACAACAAGATTTAGAGGGAGAATTAAACTTTTTCAATGAGAAAATTAAACCTTTAATTAGAACTAATTTTTATCGTCCTATTGGTGAAAATGGCGACTTTGTTGACTATTTTGGCTTAATTGATTTTCCTTTTATTGCTATTATTTTTTCAGATCTGATTATCCGTTGTTTAGGCATTAGTATTCGTTATAATGGTGTTAATTTTAAGGATGCTATTTTATGGCGTTGGTATGATTTAATTTTCTTTTTTCCTAAGTATAGATGGTTAAGAATTATTCCTGTTATTATTCGTTTAGATGAGGCAAAATTACTGGATTCAAAAAGTATTAAAAAACAAGCTAGTCAAGGTTTTGTAGCAGGAATTGCAGGAGATATAACAGAAGTTGTTTTTCTGAGAGTCGTTAATCAAGTACAAAAAGCGATCGAAAAAGGACAGATCGAAAAAATGTTACTTCCTGAAGGTAACGTGAGAGAATATGTTGATTTAAATGATATTAATGAGATTGCTGAAATTACTAAATTAGTCATTGATTTGGTTGTCAAAGAAATATTACCAGAAATCGGAAATGAAGTAGAAGTTTTATTAACTTATATGGTAGAAAAGACCTTAATTGAATCTCCGATTTATCCGAACATTCAACATTTACCTAACTTTAAAACTCTTTCTAAAAATCTTAGTATTCGTTTATCTAAACAAATTTATCAAGTGTTTTTAGATACTATTAATAACCTTATCAAAGAAGATCCTTTGTTTAATCAGTATTTAGAAAAAATAATTATCAGATTTGGTAATACTTTAACCGATCGACCTAATGCAAAATATGATATAAATCAAATTGAACAGTTATTAGTGGCGTTTTTAGAGGAAGTAAAAGTCAATTATATTCAGAATTTATCTGAGCAAGATATAGAGGCTTTATTAGATGAAACAAGAGCCTTAAGACTGAAAAATTAAGAATAAAACAATATTATAATATTGCTTTATTGTTGTATAACAGAAAGGAATCACAATACTTTTGTAAAATGAGAATTGCTGTCCTAGATAAGTTAACATTGACATTGTTGAATTTTATCGTTACAGTCTGTTAACTCATCCTTTTTTATTTTTTTATCATCATTTACCGACATGAATTGGTGGCACCGTTTGAAAAAAAATCCCTTAGCAAAGTTAGGGGCGATTACTCTTTTATTTTTCTATATTATGGTCATTGGAGCGGATTTTATAGCTCCTTATAACCCTTATTCTGCCGAAGATAACGCTTCATTGTTACCCCCAACGGCTATTTATTGGCGTAATCTACAAGGGGATTTTATTGGGTTTCATGTCTATCCCACCACTCAAGGGGCAACCAATTTAGAAACGGGCGATCGCATCTTAGAAGTGGATTATAGTCAACCTTCGCCCATTCGCTTTTTTATTAAAACTCAACCTTATCAATTTTTGGCGTTAAAATTACCGTTACCTCCTAGTTTTGAAGAAGTAGAAATATTTTCAGGATTTACTTTAAATCATAAATTATTCGGCACAGTGGGAGAAGGAAAAATCAATTTATTAGGTACAGATGAACAGGGTAGAGATCAATTTAGTCGCATTTTATATGGAGGGAGAATTAGTCTTTTTATTGGGATTATAGGCATCTTAATTTCTTTTCCTTTAGGGATGTTTATTGGGGGAATTGCTGGTTATTTTGGAGGGTTAATAGACAGTGTTTTAATGCGATTAGTGGAAGTTTTAATGACTATACCCGGTATTTATCTCTTAGTAGCATTAGCCGCAATTTTACCCCCTAGCTTAAGCAGTGCTCAGAGATTTTTATTAATTGTTTTAATTACTTCCTTTATTGGTTGGTCAGGTTTGGCTAGAGTTATTAGAGGGCAAGTTTTAGCCATTAAACAGCAAGAATTTGTACAATCCGCAATAGCGATCGGTGGAAATTCCTTTTATATTATTATCAAACATATTCTTCCTCAAACTGCTACCTATATTATTATTTCTGCTACTCTTTCCATTCCTAGTTTTATTGTAGCCGAATCAGTTTTAAGTTTGATAGGGTTAGGGATACAACAACCTGATCCCAGTTGGGGTAATTTACTTTCTTTAGCAACAAATGCTTCTGTGTTAGTCTTACAACCTTGGTTAATTTTTCCCCCTGCTTTCTTGATTATTTTGACGGTTTTATCCTTTAACTTATTAGGGGATGGTTTAAGAGATAGCTTAGATCCAAAAACTAAATAATTATTATGGTAATCTGACAATAATTACAGTGGTATCTAAGCGATTTGCGATCGCCTCTGGGATATTACCTTTATATGCCTGTTTGAGCAGACTATCACGGGAAGCACCAAGAATTACTAATTGTGAGTTATGTACTTCAGCTAATTGAATAATAGCAGAAACAACAGAAGTGGAAGCAATGGGTAAAATATGGATTTCTGTATCAACGGATTTTTGTAACTGTCGAGAGGCACTTTCTAAATAACGTAAATTAATGTTTGTTTTTTCCGGGGAATGAATTTTAGTTAACCATACCGTAGGTAAAGATTTCTGGTCATAAATATTCATCAAAGCTGGTACTAATTTTAATCCCTCTTGAACATTAGGGCCACCCCCCATGGGTAAAATAAAGCCTCCCGATTCAGGGGAGGCATAAGGATAATATTGCTGTTTTTTACCCAATTTGATTAAAATTAATTCGCACTCGGCTTTATTAATTAAACTGTCAATCATACGGGAGAAAATAAATTCCTGCCCATGATGATTGCGTTTCCAGCCCATGATTAAGATATTAATGTGTCTTTGTTTGATTATATCCAACACCACTCCAGTGCGATGATGGGCAACAACAATGCGGGTATGGATAGGAATTTTCTTTTTTCGCCCCATTCTTTCTAAGATGTGCATGAGATGACGGGCGTTTCTGGCATCGATTTTTACGGTATGGGGATCTTGATAGTTCGGTACTTTAATTACCTGTAAAAACTCTAACTCATAATGACGCTCAAGCGCGATCGCCCCTGCAATTTTAAATAAACCCCGAAAATCATCCTCCTCGGCAACAGGCACTAAAATACAACCTTTCCCCGTGGCAGGAGAACAAGTTTGATAGATAGTATAAAATTGATTTGGTTTAACGGAAACGTCAGGCTTTAACTCATCCACTTCTGCCCTAATTATATCCGTGCGAGTGATAATGCCTACCAAACGGCTATTTTCCAACACAGGTAAACGGGATAATTGATAACGATTGAGCAAATATAAAACATCCGTCAAACTAGCATCTACAGGAATCACCACAGGATTTTTCGTCATAATTTCACCGATGGTGATTTTATTTTTACCCGAACTTATTTTCACCAAATCCGACTGAGTAACAATACCCAATAATTTGTTATCCTTGACTACTGGAAAACCCCGATGATGGGAAATACTCATTAACTCCAATAATTGAGCCACCGTCAAATCAGGATTAACCGTCTCTACCTGAGACTGCATCACATCTCCTGCGGTTAAATGGGCGAGAAAATTATTTTCAGAGGAATAATCCCTTTCCTTTTCTTCTAACTCCATGCCCATATTCTGTAATAAATAACGATAAATTGAGCCACTTTCAAGGGTTTCCGCACTAATATAAGCCACCGCACAACTAATCATCAACGGTAAAACTAAATTAAAATCTGCATTTAATTCAAAAACAATGATGATGGCAGTGACTGGCACTCTTACCACCCCGGTAAATAATGCCCCCATTCCCACCAAAGAAAAAGTTTGAGTTGCCACTGTGCCTGAAACATAACCTTCTAAATCACCGATTAAATAGCCTAAAGCCGAACCCATAATTAAGGCAGGGGCGAATAATCCCCCCGGGGCGCCACTTCCTGCGGCGATAATTGTCAAAATATAATGGGCAACAAATACTAAAGCAATTTGAGGAGTTGTCAACTCTCCTCGAATCAAAAACTCTCTAATACCTGCATTATTCTGGAAAAATGAGGGTAAAAGGGCAATGATTAACCCTGAAATCAATCCTGCTACACCGATTCTTACCCCTAATGGTATTTTTAATCGTTCATTCCACTGTAAACTAAATAAAACACTACGGTTAAATAAAGCCCCTAAGATTCCAGCTACAATACCTAATAAAAGATAAAAAGGAATATCACTGGGTAGAAAAACCAAATCGTGAATTTGTAAAATACTCTGTGGTAATTGTAAATTGGTTGATTGTAGAACTAGAGATACTACTGCCCCTGTAAAAGAAGCGACGATGGCAGTTTCGAGGGTCAAATTCGATATATCTCTCATTAATTCTTCTACCACAAACATAACTCCAGCAATGGGAGTATTAAACCCGGCGGCTAATCCTGCGGCCGCGCCTGCGGCGATCATTTGGCGACGATGCTCGGGGGAAGTGGGTACATAACGGGTAAATTCCCCTGCTAATGCCGCTCCGATATGTAGGGTGGGTGCTCTTCTTCCGAGAGTCAATCCGGCACCTAATACTAAGATTGTACCAATAATTTTGGCAAAGGCAACCCGAAAGGATAAAGGTATTTTACTACGGGCTAAAGCGGCTTTGATTTGCGGTATCCCCCCTCCTGCGGCACTAGGGGAAATCCATTCCACTAAAAAACCTGCCATACCGCCTAAGATTAAACCGAATAAGGGCAAAACCGATATTGCACCCCATTGATTGACCAAGTGTAAACGATATGTACCCAAAAAATTAATTCCTTCTTTGAGGAGTAAAGCGGATAAAGCGGATAAAATACCGATTAAACAAGCCTCCGCTAGGGCGTAGCGGGTTGAAATAGCTGTACGGGCAAAATGTTGAGATTTTAACCAATTTAGCCCTTGAGTTACGGTTTTCAGAAATGGTAAGCTATCCACGGATTCATTATAAGAATGAAGAATTATCTTAGATCGGAGTTCGGAGTTCGGGGTTAAACTTAGATACAAACTAGCTTATCGTGAAACCCATGGAAAATAGAGAAGAATTTGAAAGTGCGATCGCCGAGTTTAATGAGCAGAAATTCTATGATTGTCATGATACCCTAGAAGCGATCTGGATGGAATCCGTTGAACCTGATAAAACATTTTATCAAGGAATTTTACAAATAGCAGTGGGTTGTTATCATCTTAGTAATGGTAATTGGAAAGGGGCGGTAATTTTGTTAGGGGAGGGCATTCGTAAATTAAGGCAGTATGAGCCTGATTATTTTGAGATTAATGTGAGTCAATTAGTTGACCAAAGTTATGATTTATTACTAGCTTTGCAAAAAATTGAGCCAGATTCTGCTAATATTTTCCATCAAAAATTACTCCATCAAGAATTAGAAAATAATCTGTCTTTTCCGATTATTACTGCGGTGTAGGTTGGGTTAACGAGGTGTAACCCAACACCAAGAATATGAAACAAGAAATCGATTTCTTGCTGATAGCCCAAATTTACCCCCATGACAATACCTTATTTTATTCTTAGAAATCACCTTATTGATGTTCAAAAACACTTCCGTAGTACATTAGATCTAAGTCCACAAAGAGGGAAATAGCGTCAAAACATCTTTGAGTTAACTCCCAACGATCTTCTCTTTGTAACATTGATACTAATTTATCCTTAACGGGGATAAGATAACGAACATCATTTGCCGCATAGCTTAACTGTTCAGAGGTTAAAGTGTTCACATTCCCCCAATCCGAACTTTGAGCTTTTTTATCTAATTCTATTCCTTCTAATTCCTGTACCAAACTTTTTAAACCGTGACTTTGGGTATAAGTACGGGCAATTTTACTCGCAATTTTAGTACAGAAAATGGGCAAAGTGTCAACCCCAAAGGTATGTTTAAATTGGGCTACGTCAAAACGAGCAAAATGGAAAATCTTGGTAATATCTGGATTTTCTAACAGTTTTTGCAATAAAGGTGCTTCTGTTTGTCCTTTGGCAATACGAATGGCGGTGACAAATCCTGTGCGATCGCACACTTGCACTAAACAGAGGCGATCGCGCTGAGGAATTAACCCCATAGTTTCAGTATCCATTGCCAGACAATCAGAGTCGGAATATTGTTGGAAAATTTCCGGGCTTAAATCCCGTTCACAAATTTGAAATTGATTTAATGACATTGTCAAGAGTAAAAAATCGGGAAATACTTAATACACATCTAGTAGAAACACAGGCAAGATACCGCGTTTCACAGTACAAAAATCAGAATTTTTACCAGAAGTCTAATGAATGAGCAAAATTAGAAATCTTGATCTTGATGACGGGGGTAAATTTGTTCTGCTTCAGGACACTCATCGGAGACTAATAAATCTGTATAACCCCGAGGCACTGAGGCAAGTTTACGACTTACGGCACCAATACTATCTAAACGGACGAATTCCTCCCATGAGCTATTTTCATAATCTTCGTCTATTTCATAACGGATAGTAACGATGTCCCCCTCGATAGCGATAATACGAGCATCCTCAATCCAACGTTGTTGATCCCGCAAGAAAATAGAGACATCACAACCTTCTTTGTAAATTTGATATATCTTGCGGTCTAACATAGACTTCTCCTTAAACTACTAAAGTTAAAAACGGATTTTAGGACAATTGTAAGGCTAAAACTTGTCAAGGTGAATTTTTTTTTGTAGATATATTTTATTTAGATCCGTTCTATTTTAACGAATTTTGGTAAATCAGCAACAGTTTTTACCTCTGTTCGATGCAGGAATGTTCGATAAGAGCAGGTTTCAGGTTTCAGGTTGCGGGTTTAAAACTCATGAGTTAATCAAAAAAATTGAACTCAGGTACAATAGAGAGGGAAGTATGGGGAAAAATTCCTAATTCCTGATTTCTAATTCCTAATTAATAATTACTAATTGCTAATTAACTTATGCTTCGTTATGCTTATTTTCCCGGTTGTGTTGCTCAGGGGGCTTGTAATGAGTTACATAAATCCACTACGGCTATTTCTCAGGCTTTAGGCATTGAATTAATTGAGTTGAAAAAAGCCGCCTGCTGTGGCTCTGGCACTTACAAAGAAGATTCGCAACTATTAGAAGATACCGTCAACGCGCGTAATATCGCCCTAGCAGAATCTCTGAATTTGCCCCTCTTAACTCACTGTAGCACCTGTCAAGGGGTAATTGGTCATGTGGATGAAAGGTTGAAGGAAGCAAAGGAAAATGACCTAGAATATTTTAATCGAGTCAATGGTTTTTTACAAAAGGAAAATTGTTCACCCTATCAAGGCACAACGGAAGTTAAACATATTTTATGGGCATTAATCGGTGACTATGGTTTAGACGCATTACAAGCTCAAGTTAAAAAATCCTTAAAAGGTTTAAAATGTGCTGCTTTTTATGGTTGTTATTTGTTGAGGGCGCAAAAGCATCTTCCTTTTGATAATCCCTTTAATCCTCAGTCTTTAGAACAAGTGTTTTCTGTGTTAGGGGCAACTCCTGTCTATTATGAAGGTAGAATTAAATGTTGTGGATGGCCTCTTTCTAGCTATGCTACAGAGCAATCTTTCAAAATGGCAGGGAAAAATCTTTTAGATGCGATCGCCCATGGTGCTGATTGTATTGTCACCCCTTGCCCTTTATGTCATCTCAACTTAGATTCCCGTCAACCGGAAGTCGCCGAAGTTATGGGAGAAAAATTAGATTTACCTATTTTACATTTACCTCAATTAGTGGGTTTAGCTTTGGGAATTGAGCCTGAAAAATTGGGTTTAAATAATCATGTTGTTTCTACTCAAAAAGTTCTAAGCAAAATAATATAAACTAAACTCCTTTATAACCCATTGGCGTGTCTATGGCGTTGCGAGGAGTAGGTTTTGACTGGGGTAAATTGCCCACAAAACTAAAAACAACCCCTACTAGCAATAAACTACCGCCTAAATACTGCTCGATCGTGGGAACTTCTCCTAAAATCAAATAAGCCATGAAAATAGCGGCGATGGGATTTAAGACATTAGCTAAGTTAAGTTGCGTTGAAGTGGGGTGAACTAAATCTAAGTAAAACTATGCAGTTAACCTAAAAGTGTCTTTTATTGCTGGTTTCTTCTGATTTGGTGGTGGCTATTACACAATTGCGACATTATTGGTTCTTGTCTCCCAAACCAGAGCTTAACCGTACCGACTACCCCCGTCGGTGATATTTAACTTCCAATTTCAACGCTTTTGTCTTAAACTTAGGCAGTAACCACCCTCGTTCAATCGCATTCGTCACTGAAACTCCCAAAGAAATTAAATACCGAACAGTCCGAATTAATAACTCGGTTTCAACCTCACTTACTTTCATAAAACGAGTGATTTTGTTATCCTGTCCTCGAATACAGATATTTACTGCTGCATTCCAATCGGCTTGAACTACATCCCCCGTATAACGGATAAAGCAATCTCCTTGACGGCAACCTAATAGCGTCCCCGTCAGGCTATCCACTTGCGATGTATAAGCAGGATTTACCACCGATATAGTGCTTCGAGTCTCCTTCGATATTTTCTCCAAAGAAGCCTGTAATTCCCCTTTCATCCACTGGTTTAACTTACGGTTGATGAGTTTTCCGTTTTGTTTACCAATGATAGGGGAGGTTAAATCTTCGCAATAAATTAGTAACGGTGTCGTGATGTTACGTCTTAAATCTGAGCGAATGAAATTCTGTATTGTTGCTTTTTCACTTTTTAGCTTTCGTGATTTTACCTGATAACCTAGATTGTGCTTAACTATATTTTGACTTTTAGTTTTGTCTGGATGATTCAAACCATGATGTCTGAGGCGATAACGATTACGGTTAGTTTTGGTGATTCGTTCCGTTTTTGCACTCATTAATTTCCCTAATCCAGAAGCAATACTGTTACCCTCTGAAGTGTAGAAACCTTCTGTATAACCTTTATCTATACCTACACTTTTAGTAGGTTTGATGTCGTTAGTTTTAATTACTTTTCTTCTAATACAATGTACCTCTAAATTACCCGACTCATTGCATATTACTCTAATTTGTCCTTTGATAATATGGCGACATCTTAAATTTAACTTAATTCTTTTACCTTTGTCTAATCCTGCTATTTCTAATTGTACTGTGGAGCGATTAATTCTTTTACAAGAATAACCCGCATTTTGATAGACTATTTGAAACGATATTAGTGACATTCGTTTTTTCAAGGGCGGTAAAAATTAGCCAAGGTACGATCGCACCTGATAAAACACCAGTGATGGTTAAACTGAGCCAATCTTGAGGAGTTAAAGTTTTTAGAGTAGTAGGTTTCCAGTTTTGATGAAAAATAAGAAACATCAATGCCAAAGCGCAAATATTACCCACAAATAAAACATTACAGGAGGAAATGGGATTTTGACCATCAATTAAGTGATTATTTCCCAGATTAATAAGTTTACTGGTGACGGAGTTGGAAGCCGCAAAAATTAAAACCGCAATAGTCAGATAGATAGATGTGGGAACTCTAGTTAAATTTTTTTGTATATTATTAAAAACTGTCATCATCGGTTAAGGCGATGGTTTTCCCTAGGTTAAATTTTCCTTCATCTTAACCTGTTCAATAACCCAAGTCATCACTAAATTTAAAGACTAGGTGGGTTGCGCTTTTAGTGGCATTGGGGCGATTTTAGTGGAGACAGTAGTGCTACTTGCTACAGCAAAAATAGTCCTCTTGTGGGTTGAAAATTAAAGCGATGGGTGTCAAAGTAAGATATAATGTCAACCACTAAATCGTTGAAAAAGAATTGGAATGTCTGACAAATTTTCCCGTCGTACTAAGATTGTAGCAACCGTTGGTCCTGCTTGTGCTAATCCTGAAACTCTGCGTCAAATGATTCTGGCAGGGGCAAGTACTTTCCGTCTCAATTTCTCTCATGGGACTCATGAGGATCATCAGCGTAGTATTCGTTTGATTCGTCAGGCGGAAAATGAATTGAATAAACCCATCGGTATTTTACAAGATTTGCAGGGGCCGAAAATTCGTTTGGGAAAGTTTAATTGTGGTTCCATTACTTTAGCAGAAGGAGATGACTATATTTTAAGCAGTAGGAAAGTAGAATGCACTCAGGAAATCGGTTATATTAGTTACGAGAATTTAGCTGAAGAAGTGCCTGTTAACTCCCGTATTCTCCTCGATGACGGTAGAGTGGAAATGAAGGTGAAAGAGATTGATTTAGCAAATAAGGATCTTCATTGTCAGGTAGTGGTGGGAGGGGTATTGTCGAGTAATAAAGGGGTGAATTTTCCCGATGTGCGTCTCTCCGTCAAGGCTTTGACAGACAAAGATAAAGTTGATTTAATGTTCGGTTTAGATCAACGGGTGGATTGGGTGGCTTTAAGTTTTGTGCGTAATCCCCAAGATATTTTAGAAATCAAAGATTTAATTGCTAATGCCGGGAAGTCAACCCCTGTGATTGCGAAAATCGAAAAACACGAGGCGATCGAACAAATGGAAGAAATCCTCTCTCTGTGTGATGGCGTAATGGTGGCAAGGGGAGATTTAGGGGTAGAATTACCCCCAGAAGATGTGCCAATTTTGCAAAAACGTCTGATTCGTACTGCTAATCGTCTCGGTATTCCCGTCATCACTGCAACTCAAATGCTTGATAGTATGGTAAAAAGTCCCAGTCCTACACGAGCGGAGGTGTCTGACGTAGCGAATGCGATTTTAGATGGTACTGATGCGGTTATGCTCTCTAATGAGACAGCCGTAGGGGATTATCCCGTTCAAGCGGTGGCAACTATGGCAAAAATCGCCACTAGAATCGAGAATGAAAGGGGTAAAATGTTGGCAGAATCGGCTGAAAGTAGTAGTTTTGCTTCTTTCCTTAACTATTCTGAATCTTTTAGTGAGAATCATAATATTCCAACTGCCATCGCAGGGGCAGTGGGGCAAATCGCTCAACAGTTAAATGCTTCAGCGATTATGACTTTGACGAAAACTGGTGCAACGGCTCGTAATGTCTCCAAATTCCGCCCTCAAACTCCTATTTTTGCCATTACCCCTCATGTTAATGTTTCCCGTCAGTTACAGCTAGTCTGGGGAGTTAAACCATTACTGTTATTAGACTTACCCGGCTTAAGACAGGTTTTCCAATCCGCCATTAATGTGGCAAGAGAAAAAGATTTATTACAAGATGGAAACTTAGTTGTAATGACGGCTGGTACGTTACAGGGAGTCTCAGGTTCAACGGATTTGATTAAAGTAGAAGTAGTTAAGGGCTTACTCCAGCCGGGGGTTGGCATCGGACAAGGTGTGATCACGGGCAGAGCAAAAGTAATTCAGGATGTTAACCAAACTAGCAATTTTCAAGCAGGAGATATATTAATCACAAAAAGCACTGATAATCATTATGTGGATATAATGCGTCTTGCTTCTGCCATTGTCACCGAAGAAACAGGGGTGCGATCGCACGCTGCTCAAATTGGAATGCGTTTAGGTATTCCCGTCATTGTCGGGGTGAAAGATGCCACTACTTTGATTAGGGATGCTAGTTTTGTCACCCTCAAAATTGAACAGGGTTTAGTCTATTTGGGTACAGATAACGAAAGTGATGTTGATGGCTAGGAATTTAGGTGATTTCTAACAATAAATATACCAGCATGATTCCCCCTAACCCCCCTTAAACAAAGGGGGAATTATCAAGAAAATGGGTAGATTCTTTCTTGGAAACCACCTAATAGCAATCTTTGCCTAGTTAGAGTCCTCCGAAGAAGCAGAAAATTAAGTTACAATGGGAGATTAAGCAAAATAAATTTATTCTTATAAAGAAAATAATATCTAGTAAATGCTACTAACAGAAAAATTAAGCGGTAAAAAATTAGTATCTTCTTCTGATTCCCCCTCTCCTAATCAAAGACTGTTACCCGTCACCGCTAAAGTAAATGACAAAAATCACCTCGAAATCGGTGGTTGTGATGTAGTGAATTTAGTTAACCAGTATGGTTCTCCTTTATATATTCTCGATGAAAAAACCCTGCGCACTTGTGCTAGTCAATATCGAGATGCTTTCAAAGAATACTATGCTGGAGAATCTCAAGTTATTTACGCCTCTAAAGCATGGAGTTGCATGGCGATCGCATCTATTCTTGCTAGTGAAGGCATTGGTTTTGATGTAGTATCTGGAGGTGAGATTTATACTACCACTAAAGCCTTAGAAATGAGCGGTTATAATAGCGATGAAGTGAAAGAGAAAATCTATCTTCACGGCAATAATAAATCTATAGCAGAATTAGAATTAGCTATTGACGCAGAATGCAAGATAATCGTTGATAACTGGTTAGAATTGGAAACCCTTGCCCAATTAACGGCTAAAAAAGAGCAAACTACCAAAATTTTAATTCGTTTAACTCCCGGCATTGAATGCCATACCCATGAATATATCCGCACCGGAAGCATTGACAGTAAATTCGGTTTTGACTTAAACCAGTTAGAGGCAGTATTTACCTTCATTAAAGAACAAAATTTCCTTCAATGTATCGGTTTACACGCCCATATCGGTTCACAAATTTTTGAACTTGAGCCTCATAATGATTTAGGGGGAGTATTGGCGGATTGGTTTAAAAAAGCCCTTGATTATGGTTTACCCGTGACAGAATTAAATGTTGGTGGTGGTTTAGGTATTCGCTATACTGAATCTGATGATCCTCCCAGTATTGCTGATTGGGTTAAAACTGTTGCTAATGCTGTAACTAAAGCCTGTGAAGAAAGAGGTTTAGCTTTACCCAAATTAATCTCTGAACCGGGTCGCTCTATGGTTGCCACTGCTTGTATCACGGCTTATACTGTAGGGGGGAAAAAAGTTATTCCTGATGTGAGAACATATATTTCCGTTGATGGTGGGATGTCTGACAACCCTCGCCCTATTACCTATCAATCTCGCTACCAAATGGCGATCGCATCTAAAATGGATCTCGAACATAGTGAAACGGTGACGGTAGCAGGAAAACACTGTGAATCGGGGGATATTTTAATCAAAGATATTCAACTACCCGACACTAACCCCAATGACATTTTAGTGGTATTTGCAACAGGGGCTTATAACTATAGCATGGCTTCCAATTATAACCGTATCGGGAGACCTGCGGCGGTTTTAGTCAACGAAGGGGAAAGCAATTTAATCATTCGCCGAGAAAGCTATGACGATTTAGTCAGACAGGATTTATTGCCTACTCGTCTTTGTCATTAGGATTTTGGCGTGTTGGTGCTGGGAGGCTTATGAGATGCCTGACTCGAAGACTCCTGCGCTAACCAAAAGACTTTTTCAGCATTAGACATCTCCAAAAATTAACATTTTTTCACCTTATTTCGGGCTTCTAGTCCGATTTCTGGAGATGTCTATTAATTAAAATTGATAAGTTAGGATTAGGTGGTTTCCAAGAAAGAATCTACCCATTTTCTTGATAATTCCCCCTTTGTGTTAAGGGGGGTTAGGGGGGATCATGCTGGTATATTTATTGTTAGAAATCACCTTACTTAATCCTATTTTTGCGTAACATCAGTTAATAATAGTCTCGCCCGATGGATAATTTCCTCCCAGTCTTCTTTCATCACTAAATCAGGGGGAAATAAATCACTGGCTAAACCGATAGCGATCGCACCTGCCTTAATATAATCAGAAGCATTATTAATCGTCACTCCACCAGTGGGTATTAAAGGCAAATGAGGTAAAGGTGCAAGAATATTTTTCAAATAAGTAACACCTCCTACCGCCTGAATAGGAAAAACCTTGACGGTTTTCGCACCATAACTGAAAGCCGTAATAATTTCCGTAGGAGATAAAGCACCCGGAATCAGAGGAATATTATGATAATGAGCTAAAGCCAATAAATCAGGATCAAAATGAGGCGTAAAACAAAATTGTATCCCAGACTCGATCGCATTTGTCAAAAAGTCATGACTTAAAATTGTACCGACACCAATATAACAAGAGGGTAACTCCTCCCTTAACATAGAAATTAACTGCAACGGTTGATAACTGTTAGCTGTCACCTCAATTAGTTTCACCCCTGCTTTAGCCATAGCATGAGCTTGTTTCTTTGCCAATTCTAAAGTATCACATCTAATCACCGCAATCAGACGATGTTTTTGTAAAAGAGAAAGCCAGAGATCTAACATAGATTAAAAGATAAAATAAAATTGATAATTATTCAGTCATAACTAATAATGAATAATTGATTAGTAGTTATTGGTTTAGGAATAAAAAAGTGAGAATACTGGTATTATCATGGGAGTTTCCACCGAGGATTGTAGGGGGTATAGCCCGTCATGTTGCTGAATTGTACCCCGAAATTGTGAAATTAGATCATGAAATACATTTAGTTACCGTTCGATCAGGAGATGCCCCCATTCTCGAAAAAGTAGAAGGAATTAACGTTCATCGTTTAGAAGTAATTCCTGATGATAATTTTTTCCAATGGGTAGGTTACATGAATAATATCATGCGTAGCTATTCCGAAGACTTAATTTCCCAAATCGGGGGATTTGATCTCATTCACGCCCACGATTGGTTAGTCGCCGATAGTGCCATCCCCTTAAAACATCGCTTTAAAATTCCTCTCATTACTACTATTCATGCGACAGAATACGGTCGTCACAACGGGATTCACAACGAAACTCAAGCCTATATTGCCAGTAAAGAAGGTACACTTATTTATGAATCATGGCGGATCATAGTTTGTAGTGATTATATGCGTTTTGAAGTTCATCACGCGCTCGGCTGTCCTAAAGATAAGATCGACATTGTTTATAATGGTATCCGCCCCGAAAAGAAGAAAAGACCATCTCAGTTTGATGATCTTGAGGTTAGGCGAAAATTTGCCCAAGATCAAGAGAAAATTATCTATTATGTTGGTAGGATGACTTATGAAAAAGGGATTCATGTACTTTTAAAAGCCGCAGGAAAAGTTTTACAGGATTTCAACGGCAATCTTAAATTTGTAATTATTGGTGGTGGTAATACTGAATTCTATCAAGATTTAGCCCACAGTTTAGGTATTTGGCAACATTGTAATTTTACTGGTTTTATGTCCGAAGATGACTTGAACAAATTTACGACTATTGCCGATTGTGCGGTTTTTCCCAGTTTATATGAACCTTTTGGCATTGTGGTATTAGAAAGTTTTGCTTCCCGTGTGCCTGTGGTTGTTTCCGATGCCGGTGGTTTACCTGAAGTTGTTAAACATACTCAGACTGGTATTGTCACTCAAGCCAACAACCCTCACTCTTTGGCATGGGGAATTTTAGAAATATTAAAAAATCCCGACTATGCCAAATCAATGGTGAATAGTGCCTATGAGGATTTATTCGCTCGTTTTCAATGGTCAAAATTAGCGGAGCAAACTGTTAACACTTATACTATTGTGGTCAAAGAAAGACTCGTTACTCTCTGGGAGTAGAGTTCGGGAGTGAAGTACTCACATTCGTTTTACTGAAATGTGAGCTTCTCGTCTCAACGTTACTTTTGTTGGGCAAAATTCATCCACTAATCCGCTACGCACTTAATTGAGGGACTTATTTTGCCATTTACGTTAATTACATCTATCAGAAATCGATCAAATTACATTTTGATAATTAGACATCTCCAGAAATTATGATTTTTGAACGGTATTTCGGGCTTCTAGCCCGATTGTTGAAGATGTTTACCATCTGTTATATAAAACTTATCTACAGTTACTCACTATAGCGTTTACTTTCTGCTT
>CAYPDC010000081.1:0-18484 GCA_964409355.1 uncultured Cyanobacterium sp. | reverse complement strand
AACTCTCTCAGTGATGGGAGAATCCCCGCACCTTCAGGTCGGGGCGAATGTCAACAGTCCATCTGGAGATACCTAACATCGTGACTCGACCACTCATAGCGAACATTCCTTGAATAATACAACCTAGTTGCTTCAAACTGGTATGATCAAGATGAAAAGTGAGACAAGTTAATAATGCTAAAATATCTGGCATGAGATGACAGTGGAAACGGATAATTGGGTTATTAATCTAGTTTCTTACAAAAGTTCTCTTGCCTTCAAGTTTAATTTTCCTTTTTCATTTTGGCGAAGGTATTGTTATGAGTGATCTTTATCACAGAATTTTAGATGTGCAGGGGGATGTTATGGAATTTGGAGTGAGGTGGGGCAGAAATTTAGCCTTATTTTTGAGTTTACGAAATATTTTTGAACCTCATAACTACATCAGAAAAGTTATCGGTTTTGATACTTTTGAGGGTTTTTCATCTATCTCAAATGAAGATGGGAATAACCCTATTATTAAGGAAGGAAATTTAGCTGTTAGTGATGTTTGGGAGAGAAAACTTGCAGAAATTTTAGAGTTTCATCAAAATTTATCTCCTCGACCACATCTTAAACAATTTGATTTAATTAAAGGGGATGTAATTAATACATTCCCTGAGTATTTAAAAGCTCATCCTGAGACAATTATTGCTCTTGCCTATTTTGATATGGATATATATAAACCTACTCTTGAGGCTTTGAAAGCTGTTATTCCCCATTTAACTAAGGGTAGTATTTTGGGTTTTGATGAATTATGTGTTTCCGAATTTCCGGGAGAAACGATCGCTTTAAAAGAGGTTATTGATCTATCAAAACATAAAATTATTCGCTCTCCCTATTCTGGAAATCAGAGTTTTATTATTTGGGGAAATACAAACTAATAGATAGTTTGAGTCAATGTTTAAGGTGCGATCGCACTTTAGAAGATGAGGGGGAGGTGCGATCGAACTTTACACAACAATAAAGAGAATCAAAGTTGACACAAGCAAAAAAAGTAATTACAATATAGTTACTTTGATTGAAAACCATCGAAAAATGATAGAAAATACCATTCATACCCGTTTAGTTAAAATTGGTAACTCTCAGGGAGTTAGAATACCCAAAACCTTGCTCGAAATTTCCAAAATCAAGGATAAAATAGATTTATCTATTGAGGATGGTAAAATAATAATTTCTGCCTCTGAAAAGAATAAAGTGAGGTTAAATTGGGCAAAATCATTTCAAGAAATGGCTTCTCAAAACGATGACGAACTATTAGATAGTGAGCTAGAAACATTCTCTAATTGGGATGAGCAAGAATGGGAGTGGTAGATGAAGCGATTTGATATTTACTTAATTAATCTTGATCCTACTCTTGGCAGTGAAATTCAGAAAACTCGTCCTTGTGTAGTTATTTCTCCCAATGAAATGAATGATTATATTAAAACAGTTATTGTTGCTCCCATGACGACTAAGGGGAAACTTTACCCAACTCGTATTAAGTGTAATTTTCAAGGGAAAGAAGGATTGATTGTTTTGGACCAAATTAGAACCGTTGATAAAATTCGTTTAGTCAAAAAACTCGGTATTCTCAATAGTGATACTCAAGATCAAGTCTTATTTAAGCTAGGAGAAATGTTTGCCCCATAATAAAAGAAAAAGGGTGTGTGCAGCTACCCTGTGCCTTTGGCATCCCATTTTAGATGAAGGTAGAGGGTTAAGTGCGATCGCACTTCCTAATTATGCCCCCGATGGTTTACCGATTATTGCGTTACCTTATCTTGTGTTAATGAAGTTATCTGCCAGTCGAACCCAAGATTTAGCTGATATAAGTAGAATGTTAGGTTTAGCAAAAGAGGAAGAATTGAGTAAGATTAGATTAATCATCAAAAAATACTTACCCATGGCGGAGGAAGATTTAGAAAGTTTAATTATGTTAGGAAAATTAGAAACAGGATATTAGCTAAAAAATAATCATAAAAATTACTCTTTATAACTATTTTGATAAATTAAATTATATTATATGTTAACCCTAGAACAAACTTTAGAACAACAAAAAGATTTAGATAGACTATGTTGCGATCGCCCCTTATATACAAAAGAAATTTTTGGAGGAAATGCTTTTTATAGTAACGATAAAATAGTTAAATTATATGCAGAATTACCACTTGATTATCCACTAAAATTAAATATTGAACATGGGGTTTCTTTCCGTGATAGCGATGCTGATAAAGTTTGGAACGCTGAAATAAATTCGATTTTACCTGTTTTAACTTATAAGAGAGAGGAAAATAAAAGACTATATGAACAGGCTTTAATAAAATATAAAAAAGAAAAAAAATTAATTCCCATTGCTTCACCAATACTTTATTTATCATCTTTAATAAATCAAGAAAAACGACAAAAACGAGAAGGAACTATATTTTTCCCAGCGCACTCCACCCATACAATTACTGCCGAAACAAATTGGCAAGAATTAGCCTTAAATTTAAAGAAGTTAGATTTAAAATATCATCCTATTACTGTTTGTATTTATTGGAAAGATTATTTACTCGGCAGACATATTCCTTTTCAAGAACAAGGCTTTAAAGTAGTTTCGGCAGGTCATATGTTTGATCCTGATTTTCTATTTCGTTTCTATCATTTATGTTCTCAATATCACTATTCTGCTAGTAATGAGCTTGGTTCAAATTTATTCTATTCTGTATCAGCAGGATGCTCATATTTTTATTGGGAAGGAGGAGAATATAACTATAAAACAAACAATCCTCAAGAACAAAAATACTGTAACTTAACTCAAGATGAAGAAAATAAAGGGAATGAACTAAAAGATATTTTCAGACAATCAGAACATGATTTATCGCAAGAAAAATTAGATTTAGTTAATTATTATCTAGGTAAACAATATTTCCTTACTCCTAAAAAATTACAAAAACAAATATTAGAAGCTGAAATGATATTTTGTTCTCTTAGTAAAAAGTATGATAATTTAACCACTACCATGAATAACAATCAAAAAATAAAATCCTCAAGTAATTTTACTCAAAATACCAATAATATACTTCTAAACTTTTTAGAAAAAATAAACTCTAATCAAACTATAAATGATTTAGATATATCAAGTCTAAATCTAATTGGAATTAATTATGCTAAAGCGGTATTACTGGCAAAACAAGGACAAATCCCTCAAGCCATTAATCATTTAGATTTACTACTAGCGCACTCCCCCTCTCACCGAAAAGGTAATCATTTAAAACAAGAATTAAAAAAAAATCTCAATGAAGATCAAATAATTGACCAAAATTCATTGCTAGATAGAATCGAACAATTATTAACATCGAATCAAACAGCAGAAGCCTTTAAAATACTCAATCAAACCAAAGCAGAAAAACAAGCAATTCTCAATTTAGACTATTTGAGGGCAAAATGTTTCCTACAAATTAGACAACCAGCCTCAGCCATTCAAAGTTTATACGAAGAATTAAGATATTTTCCTGACAACCATCAAGCAAAACTATTACTTGAACAACTATTAAAACAATATCCCCAATTTGTCGCCCGTAAAATTAACGATGCTGAATTTCAAGAATTATATCAAGCCATTCAACCCTATACCATGCTCAGTGAAGCGCGACTATATTCTTTATTCACTTTGGTTAAAAAAATCTGCATTGAAGATATTGCAGGGAATTTTGTAGAATGTGGAGTCGCAGGAGGTGGTTCAACTGGTTTAATTTCTGCTCTTGTGAAACGATATAGTAAACAACCACGCACGGTTTACGCTTTTGATTCCTTTGAAGGAATGCCTACACCTACCGAAGAAGATAAATCAAGCGGTATTCCAGCAGAATTGACAGGATGGGGTACAGGTACTTGTTCAGCGCCCGAAGACAGTGTAACAGAAATTTGTCAGAAATTAGGCTCTTTTGATGTTGTCACTCTAGTTAAAGGTTACTTTGAGGATACCTTACCAAAAATGCGAGATCAACTAGGGGTGATTGCCTTTTTACACATGGATGGCGACTGGTATTCATCAACCCAAGCTATTATTAATAATTTATACAGTTATGTTTCTCCTAACGGTTATATTCAGATTGATGATTATGGATTTTGGGAAGGTTGTCGCCAAGCCGTTACTGAATTTCAAGAAGACAATAACCTGAAATTTAACTTAAATGTCATTGATAGTACAGGCGTATGGTTTGCCAAATCAGAAGTTACCCCATTAAATCCAACTTTATCCCCTCAACAACCCACCAGTAAACTAAAATGGCTTAACCTCGGTTGCGGAAGATGTTTTCACCCTGATTGGACAAATGTTGACTTTAACCGCACAGGAGAAGGCGTTATCCCCCATAACTTACTTAAAGGTATCCCCTTTGCTAACAATAGCTTTGAAGTAGTCTATCATTCCCATTTATTGGAACATTTACCCAAAAACGAAGCCTTACCATTCCTCACAGAATGCCATCGAGTATTGCAACCTAACGGCATTATCCGAGTGGTTATCCCCGATTTAGAACAAATTGCAAGGCTTTACCTGCAATCCCTCGAAAACGCCTTAAACGGCTCAGAAACAGACGCTCATAACTATAATTGGTTAATGCTAGAAATGTATGATCAAGTGGTGCGCAATGAGTCAGGGGGCGATATGAAACGCTATCTCGCCCAAAATCCGTTACCTAACCCTGAATTTATTGTCGGGCGCTTTGGCGTAGAAGGAGAAATGTTAATCAAAGCCTTTCAAGGTAGAAACTTCCCCAGCAAATCCTTAGCAGAATTAAATCCCACCCAAATCGGACAATTTAGACAAGGGGGAGAAGTGCATCAATGGATGTATGACAGATATTCCCTCAAGGTTTTATTAGAAAAAGTAGGCTTTGTGGATGTGAAAGTTTGTCAAGCCAATGAATCAAGAATTAATGGTTTTAATAACTATCATTTAGATGTTATGGCTGATGGGAAAGTCAGAAAAAGTGACTCATTATTTATGGAGGGAATTAAACCCTAAAATTAAAGTTTAGAAAGAAATAATCATTAAATGAAAGGAGTAAACTAAACGATGAAACAAACTATCATATTTGAAGTATCTCAAGAAGAAGACGGCGGATTTTGTGCGGAGTGTCTTACAGAGGATATTTTTACTCAAGGAGATACTTGGGAAGAGTTGAAAATGAATATTAATGAAGCAGTCAAAGGTTTTTATTTTGATCAACCTTTTTATCCAAATGCTAAGTTACACCTTGTTAAAGATGAAATGTTAGTAGTTCAATGAAAATTCCTCGTAATTTAAAAGGTTCATCTTTAAGTAAAATTCTCTGTAAATTGTGGGATTATAGGGTAGTCCATCAGGAAGGAAGTCATATTATTCTTGAAACTAAAACGCCAACTCATCAGAGGATTAGTATTCCTAACCATTCTCCTTTAAGGGTGGGAACTTTAAATGGGATTCTAACCAGTGTTGCTCGTCATAAACAAGTTTCTAAACAAGATATTTTAGATACTTTATGATAATTGTTCTCTTTATCAATTAAATTTAATATCAAATGAGATGTTTTATAGCAGAAATAAATGTTTTAAAATCAATACCTTATCTTCTTCAAGCGCCCTCCTAACAACAATTTACAGAATTTGCTTTAGCTACTCATTCATCTTTATTTAACTTATTCCATAACCAACAAAATGATTAAAGTATTACATATTATCGATTATCACTGTTTAGGCGGCGCAGCGCGCTCCATGATTGCCATTGCCAAGTAT
The DNA here is from genome assembly GCA_964409355.1 of uncultured Cyanobacterium sp. Taxonomy (GTDB): domain Bacteria; phylum Cyanobacteriota; class Cyanobacteriia; order Cyanobacteriales; family Cyanobacteriaceae; genus PCC-10605. Next base: position 12,724 of record CAYPDC010000081.1, on the reverse strand, counting down.
TCTTCCCGTTTAAAGAGAAAAAATTGAGTAAAATTAGATTAACCATCAAAAATTATTTACCCATGGCGGAGGAAGATTTAGAAAGTTTAATTATGTTAGGAAAATTAGAAACAGAACATTAGCTAAAAAATAATCATAAAAATTACTCTTTATAACTATTTTGATAAGTTAAATTATATGAAAATTTTAATTGTTTCTCCTTACGCTCTTTATAATCCTCATTTTGACACTGAATTGGAAATTGCAGAAAATCATTTACAGAAGAATGATTCTGTAACAATAGTGGGATGTAATTCTCATCTTCAAGCCTGTGATGCCAATGCTAATCATAACTTGCATAATTGCCTTGTTTGTATAAGTAGAAGAACAGAGGGAATTAAATTACTATCAAAAGAAATTGATGTTAAACCTATTTATTATTTATCCCAAGATAATATTACAGAAGTTAATAATTTTATAGAACAAATACCAGATAATTTAGAATCATTAAAAATTTTTAAAATTGATAACTTTGATATTGGTTACAGTGTGCTTTCTTCTTTAAATTATATATATAAAATAGCTGAGTTTGATTTTTCAGAATATAAATCTCTAATTCACAATTTATGTGTTTCAGCATTAATGGTTTACCGATCTATTCAAAATTATTTGTTCCTAGAACATTATGATAGAGTTTATACATTTAATGGCAGAATGTCAATTTTAAGAGCAGTTTTAAGAGCTTGTCAAAGTAAAAATGTTAATTGTTTTTTACATGAAAGAGGAAGTACATTAAATCATTATTCATTATGTGAAAATACATTACCCCATGATATTAAATATAGACACAGTAAAATTGTAAATCAGTGGAATTTTTCAACGCTAGATATACAAGAAAAAGAAAAAATAGGGGCTGAGTTTTTTGTCGAAAGAAGTAAGGGAATTATGGATAGTTGGACGAGTTTTACCGACTATCAAAAAGAAAATTTATTACCAGATAACTGGGATGATCAAAAAAATAATATCGTTATCTATACCAGTTCAGAACATGAATACGCCTCCATTGGAGACATTTGGAAAATCAATATTTATGAAAGTCAATTTGATGGTTTGCAAAAAATAATTGAGTCAGTTAAACATAAATCTAATCTTCATCTTTATTTGAGAGTTCATCCTTTGATGAAGAATTTTGAGTATGCAGATAGAGAACTTAGAGAAAAATTTAATATTCTTAGCTCCCCTAATTTAACAGTTATTCCCGCAGAAAGTGAGATTAGTACCTACGCTTTATTGAAAAAAGCATCAAAAATCATTACCTTTGGCTCAACAGTTGGAATTGAAGCAGTTTATTGGGGTAAACCTTCTATTTTGTTAGGTTCAAGTTTATATCAGGATATGGGGGTTACATACAACCCTAACAGTCATGAAGAACTTTTAATTTTACTTGAGGAAGATTTACAACCGAAAGATAAAATAGCCAGTTTAATGTATGGTTACTATTCTAAAACTTTTGGGATTCCTTTTAAACATTATCAAGCATCAGGTATTTTTACAGGAACATTTAAAGGAGTTAATATTGTTGCCAAACCTTTTGATTTAATTGGAAATATTGGTATAACAGCAGAAAATAGCAATCCCACTTCAAGAGAAACAACTCTTAACGCTCAAACACAAAAAAATAAAGAAAATATAAATCAAACACTATCTGTCTGTATGATGGTGCAAAATAATGAAAAAACTTTGGAGATTGCCTTATCATCCCTTGATCATGTCTATGACGAGTTAATAATTGTTGACGGAGAAAGCACAGATAAAACCATTGAAATAGCCAAGAAATACGGTGCTAAAATTATTCATTCCCCTTGGAGTGGGAATCACTCTCAACAACGTAATGTTTATTTAAAAGAGATTAACACTGATTGGGTATTTGTATTAGATTCTGATGAATTTATAGATCAAAAAACTCTTGAATTTCTCCAAAATTTAAAAGTAAATTGTAATCAAATAGATTGTGATAATTTTTGGATTCCTCGTAAATGGATTAGTCATTATAATAAGAATTTTTATGTCTCTAGTTCACCTCATTATCCTGATTGGCAAAGAAGAATATTAAAATATAATCAAGATATTTCATATAGTGGACAAATTCATGAAAATATTAGCGGATTAAGAGATCAAGGTCAAGCACTACTCGATATATCTGTTTACCATTTAGATTTATTAATTAATAGTGAATCTCAACGAGCAGAAAAAGTAAAACGCTATACAGAGGCTGATTCAAAATCAGGGATGCCTCATTATTATATTCCTGATTTAAACAATATTTCCTTGCAAAAATGGAATCATCAAGATTTATTACCTCAAACAAGGGAATTACTAGATAAAATCCCAGTAAAATGTAAAATTTGTGACTCAGATTCTCACTATTTCGCAATTTCTAAAATTTTACAAAAATATGATGTTAATTATTATCAATGTTCTAACTGTGGCTTTGTGCAAACAGAAGAACCTTATTGGTTGAATGAGGCCTATTCAGAAGCGATCGCCCCTAGTGATGTAGGCTTATTATATCGTAATAATATGATGGCGAATATTACCGCTAAATTATTATTTAATTACTTTGACCATGAAGCTAAATTTTTAGATTATGGCGGAGGTTATGGTGTCTTTGTTCGCTTAATGAGAGATCAAGGTTTTGATTTTTATTGGCAGGATAAATATTGTCAAAATCTTTTTGCTACGGGTTTTGAGCTAAAAGAAAAAGATAAATCTGAACTATTATTAGTTACCGCTTTTGAATTATTTGAACATCTAACTTATCCGACTCAAGAGTTAGAAAAAATGTTGAAATTAGCTCCAAATATATTATTCAGCACATCCTTATTACCTAAAGATAATCCTAAACCTGATCAATGGTGGTATTATACACCCCATGAAGGTCAACACATCGCCATTTACACGAGAAAATCTCTGGAAATATTAGCAGAAAAATATAACCTAAAACTATATACTGATGGCTCTTCCTTACATCTTTTAAGTACGAATAAAAATCTTCCTGAAAACTTATTTGACTTAATCAAAACAAATCAAGTAGAAACATCTAATAAGAAATCATTTTTATCTAGTGATTTTAACCAAGTTGTTAATAATATTTTAGCAAAAGATAATCAATTAAATAGTAATCAACTTGTTAATATTCCCGAAGTAAAGTCACCCATAATCATTATTGACGGGGTATTTTTCCAACTCTACAAAACAGGTATTGCAAGGGTTTGGAAATCCTTATTACAACAATGGGTAAACACCGAATTTGCTAACCATATCTTAGTGCTAGATAGAGCCAACAGCGCCCCTCACCTTAGCGGAATCCGTTATCGTCAAATACCAGCCTACGACTACAATAATACAGAAGCGGATCGGCAAATGCTTCAGCAGATTTGTGACGAGGAGGGCGCTGAATTATTTATTTCTAGCTACTATACCACGCCCATAAATACCCCCTCCGTATTCATGGCTTATGACATGATACCCGAAATCTTGGGGGGTGATTTAAACCAACCCATGTGGCGAGAAAAACATCAAGCTATTAACCACGCCAGTGGTTTTATTGCCATTTCCGAAAATACAGCCAAAGATATTAACAAATTCTTTCCCCATATACCCACGGAAGCCATTACTGTTGCCCATTGTGGGGTAGCTCAATTATTTTCACCCGCTAGTGAAATTGAAATTCAACAATTCAAACATAAATACGGCATCAATAAACCTTACTTTTTGCTAGGAGGATTAGGCGGTTATAAAAACTCTATACTCTTTTTTCAAGCCTTTTCTCAACTGGCAAATAAAACAGGGTTTGATGTAGTGGCGACGGGTACAAACCCTCAATTACCATCAGAATGGCGACAATTTACCACAGGTTGCACTTTTCATGGTTTACAACTAACCGATGAAGAATTAAGACTTGCCTACAGTGGGGCAGTAGCTTTAGTTTATCCTTCCAAATATGAAGGTTTTGGAATGCCCGTTATTGAGGCTATGGCTTGTGGTTGCCCCGTCATAACAACCCCCAATGGCTCATTACCCGAAGCAGGAGGAGAAGCTGTTATCTATGTTAAAGATGATGATATTGAGGGCATGGCGAATGCTTTATGTGATGTGCAAAAACCGACTTTAAGACGTAATCTCACTCAAGCTGGATTACAACAAGCCCAAAAATTCTCGTGGGCGACGATGGCAGAAATTGTCAAAGAAGCTCTATTTAATGCTATTTCTCCCCAAATCAAACTCACAGAGACTAATTATTTAATCTTCCCAGATTGGCAAAGTGACGAAGAATTAAGCGAGGAATTATATTATTTAATCGCTAATTTAGCCACAAATCCCCCTCTCCCACTGGGAGAGGGGTTAGGGGTGAGGGCAACAGGTGACGGAATCATAACCCTAATTATTGACACCACAGGCATCACCGAGGAAGACGCAAATTTAATCCTTTCTGCGATCGCCATGAATTTGATGTTAGAGGAAGAATTAGACTTAGAAAACTCCTTAGATTTTGCCCTCATTAGTAACTTAAATCAACAACAATGGTCAGGTTTGCTAACACAAATTACCGCAAAAATCAACTTAAAAAATGAAAATAAAACAATTATTAATGAGCTAGAAATTGATGATTTAATCACCATTGATGGTTCAGGAAATAACTATGTAATTTTCCCTGATTGGTCAGCAAACCAAGAACAATTAGCGGAGGAAATTGGTCAAGTATTAGCTAATTTAGTTCAGGAAGAAAACGCCACTTTATTGGTCAATTTAGGTAATGCAGATCAAGAAGAAGTGGGCTTATTTTTCTCAGAAATTGCCATGAATTTGATGTTAGTTGAGGGGATAGAATTACCTGAGACTGTTCAGATTAGTTTTGTTAATTTTAATGATAATCAATGGGCAAGTTTAGGAAGATTAATCAAGGAAAAAATTAGTATGAATAGTGAAAATATACCAGATAATTTATTTACTGAAAGTTAATTAATTGTTAAGTGTTAGGTCGAAAAAATTTAACCCATTATTTATGAAGGGAATTAAGCCGTAGAGTACAATTAAGTTAACTTATTCAAGTTTATCAAAAACTCCTATGATTGCAATTACCCAAAGAGAAGAAAAATTAACGTTAAATGATTTTCTCGCTTTGCCCGAAACCAAACCTGCCCAAGAATATTTTAACGGTGATATTACAACTAAACCGATGCCACAAGGTCAACATAGCATGATTCAGACTTATTTATCTGAAACAATCAATCAAGTTGCCAGAAAACAAAAAATAGCTTTAGCTTTAACAGAATTGCGTTGTACCTTTGGCGATCGCTCTTTAGTACCAGATATTGCGGTTTTTGAGTGGCATCGTATCCCTAGAGATGAAAAAGGAAAAATAGCCAATCGTATCAACACTTGTCCAGATTGGATTATTGAAATTTTATCTCCAGAACAATCAGCTAATCAAGTCATCAAAAAAATTATTTTTACCATAGAGGAGGGCGCTAAACTAGGATGGTTAATTGCTCCTCAAGATGAGTCAGTCATGATCTTCCAACCAAATCAATTTCCTCAAATCAAATCAGGAGAGGATAATTTGACAGTATTAGAAATAATAAATGATTGGCATTTATCAGTTAAAGAAATCTTTGAGTGGTTGAATCTTTGATCATTGATAATTCTTAGTAAATACTAATATAAAAAGGTTTTCGACCATTTTAAGGCATTATTTCACAACAATTCTAATGAAAATACTGATTTTGCTATATTAATTACAGTTTATCATCCAGATTTTAATATGTATATTAACAATTTTAACAAGAGGTAATCAATCTTATGCTTCCTATTGATAAATGCTTATTTTGTGAAGGTAAATTAAGTCAAAAAACAGTGACAGAAATTATTAAAAATGATGAGGATACTGTTAGTTTAGAATTAGTTGCCCTAGTTTATAATAATTGTGGAGAAAGATATTATGATCTTGAAACTATGAAAAAATTTGAATTAATTAAACAGAAATTAAAATCAAAAGAAACTATCATATTTGATTGTGACAGGTAAATCTTATTTACTCAAATAATAACATAATGAATAACCTTATTTGAAAGAGAAAATTTAGCTCATGCCAACTTTAGACATTTATCATCATTGTGTTAAACAAGCATTAATTAAAGATGGCTGGACAATTACAGATGATCCTTTAAGTTTAAAAGTCGGTAAAAAAGACTTATTCATTGATTTAGCCGCCGAGAAATTATTGGTTGCAGAAAAAAGAGAGCAAAAAATAGCAGTAGAAATTAAAAGTTTTATTGGAACTTCTGAAATAGAAGACTTGAAAAACGCTCTTGGTCAATATATTTTATATGAAAAAGTATTGAAGCGTCAACTGTCAATCCGTATTCTCTATCTCGCCATTCGTGAATCAGTATTTAACCGTTTATTTCAAGAAGAAATTGGACAAATTTTGTTAGATGATCATACTTTAAAACTAATTATTTTTAATCCCGATAAGGAGGAAATTACACAATGGATAAACTAGACAATTACAAAAAAATAATTAAGTCAGTATTAAGTTTCTATCTGAATATTAAATATGCTAATGCAGATATTTGTAATCGTAGAGCTTATGATGATGAAAATAGTCAATTTATTATTATTTCAGAGGGGTGGCTCGATAATCAACATTTTCATAGTTGTTTGATTCATATTGAAATAATTGACCAAAAAATATGGATTCAATGTGATAATACAGAAAATGGCATTGCTAACGAATTGGTAACGGAAGGGATTCCTAAAGAAGATATTGTTTTAGGATTTCATGAACCTAGTGTGAGAAAATATACTGGATTTGCCGTTACATAAAAATGCAACGCCAAGTGACTATAATGTAATTACTTAAATATAATTAATAAAAATGATGCGATCGCAACTCCTAATTATGCCCCTGGATGAAAGACTTATCAGAATTAATACTATAATAATTAAAGCTATTTTTATTAAAAATAAATTTGTAGAACTGCGATGGAGAGGAGAGGAGAATGGAATGTTAGAACAAATCTTAGAATTACCAAATGTAGAAGTAAAAGAATATCAGAAATTAGATGAAGAGACTTGTATTTTTGTGGTGGAATCGAGAGCAAGAAAAGCAATTTGTCCCCGTTGTGGAACCCGAAGTCAAAATCTACACCAAAATCGTTGGCATTTAGTTAAAGATTTGTCGGTATCGGGACAAAAAACTTATTTGAAAGTCAATCGAAGACAATGGAAATGTAAAACATGTGGGCGACCATTTTCAGAAGAATTAAAATGGTTAAAAATGAGAAGGAGATATACGAACAGATTAGCAGAAAATGTCTTAAAACAATTAGCAAAAAGCAATATTAAAACAGTGTGTGAAGTAAATGGAGTAACTTAAGCAGAAGTAGAAAGAATGTTGAAAGATATAGAAGAAAAAGTAAATAATCAACCGATAAAATCAGTAAAAAAATTAGGGATAGATGAGATAGCTTCAAGAAAAGGAAAACATGATTATTGTGCAGTATTAGTAGATTTAGAAAATAGTAGGTTACTGAGAATATTAAGAAAAAGAACAAAAGAAGTAGTAGAAGAATTGATAAAATGGGGGGAGTAAGTGTTGGAAAACATAGAAGAAGTGAGTATAGACTTATGGAGTGGATATAAAAGTGTGGCAGAAGAATTAATGCCAAATGCAGAAATAGTAGCAGATAGATTTCATGTAATGAAAAAGATAAATGAGGAATTAGATGGGCAAAGAAAAAAGGAAAGAAGAGAAATAAGTAAAATCAAAGATAAATCAGAAAAAGAGTTAAAAATAAAAGCAATAACAAATAGTAAATATGTGTTGTTAAAAAATAGGGAAGATTTAACAGAAACAGAAAAGAAAAAATTAAAAGAAGTTTATGATAATTTTCCGAAAGAAGCCATATTTAATTGTATTGATATTTAATTGTATTGATGTTTTAAAAATGATTATAGAATATAAACAAGAACAAAAAGAAAATCTTAATTTAGGCTCGATCGAACTTTCCCATAACTCTGGTTGGACTTTTGCTATTCCCATTCAACTCTGACTTAAAAAATGACAAAATTAAGAGAGATTCCCTTTTACAACAAGATAATTAACACAACTCAAATAGGATTGCTATCGGAGGTAGTCGTCATGGTAGCTCAATTAATCAAAAACCAAACAAATTTATACGATACTGACTATAATCTCTGGGTATTAGATACAGTGAAAAAGTTAGAAAATAGAGATTTAGATTCCCTTGATTGGGAAAATTTGATTGAGGAGGTTTTAGATTTGAGTGAACGCAAGAGAAGAAAAATGGAAAGTCTCTTAATGAGGTTAATCGAACATCTGTTAAAATTAGGGTATTGGGAGTTAGAACGAGAAAGAAATCGAGGACATTGGCAAGGAGAAATAACTAATTTTCGTAAACTAATAAAAAAAGAATTAAAAGCAAGTCCAAGTCTTAAACGCTATTTACAAGAGATATTTGAGGAATCTTATGAGGATGGGCGAGATCTTGCCTCTAAAAGATCAACACTTCCCCTCAATACCTTTCCAAAAGAGCCGATCGCATCCTTAGAACAAATCTTAGATGAAAACTGGCTTCCTTAAAATCTATATCCCCCTCACTTGATTCATAACAATAAATTATAATAAGGTAACAAAATCATCGGAGGTAGTCGTCATGGTAGCCCAATTAATCAAAAACCAAACCAATTTATACGATACAGACTATAATCTCTGGGTGTTGGATACAGTGAAAAAGTTAGAAAATAGAGACTTAGATTCCCTTGATTGGGACAATTTAATTGAGGAGGTATTAGGTTTGAGTAGAAGTGATAAAAGAAAAATGGAAAGTCTCTTAATCAGACTTATAGAACATCTTTTAAAATTGGGATATTGGGAGTCTGAAAGAAACTATAATCAAAATCATTGGCGTAAAGAAATTCGTAATTTTCGCAAACAGATTAAGCGAGAATTAAAGGCTAGTCCTAGTTTAAAGAATTATCTAACTCAAATATTTAAGGAATCTTATCAAGATGCGAGAGAATTGTTAGCTGATGATTCTGGATTACCTCTCAATACCTTCCCCGAAGAGGCGATCGCATCTCTGGAAGAAATCTTAGATGAAAACTGGCTTCCTTAAAGTATGGGGTGAAACCGTTATCCCACTCTTGTTACTAAAGGAATTTCCATCCATAGGGTTTCAAGGGTTGTGGTTGCCCCATTATAGGGATAAGTGTCTAATACCACATCTGCTATAAGTCATTAATTACATTATTGGAGTTATAAGCATAATCCACAACATCCCTAAAAAACTTTTTAGTAATATCATCTTCCACTTGGTGACAGACAAAATAAGCATAGGTAGTAAATTTTTCCTTGTCATGGTGACGGATTAACCAACGACTCAATAACCCCACAGAGTGCGATCGCACAGCACCACTTCGTGATCGATTATCATGAATAATTAGGGTTTGCTGAATAAATCACAAAAATATTCATTCATATTTATACTCTGCCGTAGCTATAATTGGTTCTTGTTTACTACTTAGTAGTTTATAACTTAATTTTATGCTTTTTGTTAAAATGTCTTTAATTCCTGAAAATTGACACAAAAATATCAGCAATACCTGCCGATACAGGCAAGATAAATTCATCACTAAAAATATTAGTGATACCACTGTCATCGATGTTGAGGGCAGTTTTGTCATGATTTTATTTAATCCATATCTCCTTTTTCCTTCCCCAAATTTCCCTTCTACTCTATTTCTGATCTTTTCATTTTCCCTTACCTCTTTTTTCTCCTCATTACTCATATTTTTTTTTGGTCTTCCTAATGGTTTTCCACTCATTTTTATTCCTTTTTCCTTTTTTTGCTCAGTTTTAATAGACTTATTCCTTGACAATTTAATTTTTCTATACTTTTTAAATTCTTGCTAATATATCTTAATTGAAGTTTAATTGCTTCCTCTCTTTCTTCTTTTCTTGGCTTTTTTTTCTTGGCTACATTTAAATAGTTTTTTCTCGCTATATCTCTATCAGTTCTTGGTTTTTTCCCTACTTTTATTGCCTCTCCTGAATGTAATTTATCTATTATTTTTTCCGTTTGTAATCTGGCTTGATTTAATAACCCTAAATCTGTTGGATAAGCTATATCAGAGGGGGTACAACTGGCATCTAATATCAGTTTCCCTTTATTATCCATTTTTTCTGGCAATTCACTTTCTTCATTTTCTTCTTTTTTTTTAGTTCTTTTAATACTATTTGTTGATTGATATTATCAATTACTTCACTTCCTATTCTTTTTCTAAAATGTACCATCATTGATGAATTAAAAGGAATTTTATTACTAAAATTCTCTAGTCCAATGAAGTATTGTAAGTAGGGATTCTCTCGTATTTCTTGTACTGTTTGCCTATCGGTTAGGTTTTTTGTTTGTTGAATTATTAATGCTCCAAGTGCCATTCTAAAAGGTTTAGCAGGTGCTCCTAATTTTTCATCGAAAATATCCATATATTTTTGTTCAAATTCTTGCCAAGGAATTAAGTCTGCCATTACCACCCACTGATTATTTTCATCTAGTTGTATTTGATTGGGGATGACAAATTTTTTGGCACTAATGGACGATTGTTGAATCTTGAGGTACATTGTACTTTTTACTTATGTTTTTAAGGGTAAATGTAGGTGCAAGTAAATACCAACGATTTTATTGAGTTTGAAACGATTATAACCCATTTTAAAGAGCACCCGTTATGATGTTAATCTCTGACTAGATAAGAATTTAATCCCTATTCAGCAAACCCTAAATAATAATAACTTAATGAAAAACTATCTTACTCCCATTTTTTACCTGATATTTTTATGTCTTAATTCCCTTTTTTATCCTAAAATAGCTCTAGCTTTTAATCCCGAACATTTGCAAAATTTGCTAACTACTAAAGAATGTATTAACTGTGATTTAACAGATGCAAATTTAATCGATTTAGACTTACAGGATGCGAATTTAACTGGTAGTAATCTCACGGGGGCAAACCTAACAAATTCTAATTTACGCTTCAGTAATTTAAGCAATACTCAACTTAAAAATGCTAATTTAAGTTATACTAAACTCTTTATTGCTGACTTGACTGGAGCAGATTTAGCTAATACAAATTTTACGGGGGCTGATTTAGAAAGTGTCAAAGTCGATCGAACCTCACTCCTCAAAACTAACCTTAAAGGAGCAATTTTATTAGGTATTGATAACCTAAAACCAGAAGATATTGATAATTTATTAAAAATAGGAGTAACCATCAATAAAGGAAACGAAATATTAGCGAACCATGATGATATTTTTGTATCTTTAAAAATAAAAGAGTCAGAAACAGAGCAATCTAACCATCAAATTATCGCCACCCTCACCAAAAAAAATGCTACTGAAAATATCACAATTCCCCTCACTTTAGCACCAGATTTTCAACCCTATCCGGGGCAAAGATTACCCGTTAGAATCATTGATTTAGATGGAGATAACATCCCCGAAATTATTATTGACTATTTTAGTGGCGGTGCGCACTGTTGTCTTTCCTCCCAAATCTTCCGTTTTTCCTCCTTTAACGACAAGAATTTAACCTATACATCCATTACTCAACCTTGGTTGCACACAGGTTATCATCTCAAAATCAATTTAACCACTGGTTTACCCGAATTTTCTAGTTATGATAATCGTTTTGCTTATCGTTAAGGATGGCAAATCTTAGAACAAATATATCAAGGAAAAGATAAGCAAGAATTTTTTACATCCCTCGAAAATTTTTTACAAGTTGCAGGATATATACCTAACTCCACCATTAGTAATCATTTAATTCAATCCATTACTAACCCTCAAGGGGTTTCCACTGAAGGAGAAGGAGGGTTATTTTTTAGTAAAAATGGAGATACTTTAATTTGGGCTTTGTTCGATCGAGGTTTACAATTATGGCATTGGCAAAAGGGAGAATCTCAAGGTATTTTGGGAAAAGATCAGATTTTAACTCCTATGACAGTTAGTGAGCAAGATATTATCTTAACTTTATCAGAGTTGAAATTAATAAAATGGGATGTCAAGTCAGGCAAAATTCAACCATGGCAAGGTAATAACAATCAAAACTATTTAGATTTAACCTCATTTTTAACAGAGGAGGATAAAACTATTGGCACATCCCAAATCATTACCAATACAGAAGGAAAAGAAGAAGTTATTTTAGTGATTTATGGGCGTTGCATCATTGCGGGATGATTTCAAAAAGTTTGCAAAAAAATATATCTTGTGTCTTCTAGCTTCCGCTTATGTTATACATTAATGCGTCATCCCATGAAGATGCAACGCCAAAAAATTAAACTGATAAAGAGAAGAGCTTATGGCATGATCAATATTAATAATTTTAGACAAAGAATCCTATTAAACTGGGTTATGTCTTAAGGATCTATCATAACTACTGTAGAAGAGCCATTTTCATTAAGGCTAATTTTCTAACAAGGTTATTTTGATAAGATAATAATGATTAAACACTAATATAGGCTTATAGTTATAGCCAAAGCCCCTCATGAAAAGCGATCGACAAAAAAAACATCCTATAGCATACCACTTTTGAACAATCTATGTTATTATGGCTATCGTAAGTGCAAACGATAAACCCATGATTATCTACGAGATGAAACTAGAAG
>CAYPDC010000080.1:0-18516 GCA_964409355.1 uncultured Cyanobacterium sp. | reverse complement strand
AATTAGCCCAATCCGTTATACAGTTGTCAGACTTAGTGGCGATAGAAGACCTACAAGTAAGGAACATGGTGCGTAATCGGAATCTAGCAAAATCAATCAACAATGAACGGTTCAATAATTTCAATAACGGGGGTTGAATATTATCCAACCCCTATAAGTCCGAACTCACATTATCTAGCAGTAGAAAAATAAGTCGTGTAAGCCAGTGTTTCCTCGTTTTGAGGATTGAGAAAGATATTTTCTACTGTGTTGGTTTCTACTATAAAACCTGTTTTTTGCCCCTGATCATTTTCTTTCAAATTCATATAAACTACTTCATCGCAGACCCTTGCTATTTGTTTTAGGTCGTGGGTAGTGAGAATAATAGTATAGTTTTGTTTGAGGTTGTAGATCAAATTTTCGATTTCGAGAGTGGAAATAGGATCTAATGCAGAACAAGGCTCGTCTAAGAGTAATATTTCTGGTTGAATGGCGATCGCTCTTGCAATACAAAGTCTTTGTTGTTGTCCACCAGAAAGGACTAAAGCACTTTTATGAAGACGGTTTTTCACTTCATTCCACAAACCGACTTTAGTTAAGGCTTCTTCCACTACATCATCGAGATTGCCACGATAACCATTAGCCTTTAGTGCCATGGTAATATTTTGGTAAATGGTAGTGGCAAAGGGAGCGGGTCTTTGAAACACCATGCCGATTTGACGACGCAATGTAACTAGGTCATAATCTGAGCTATAGATATTTTTTCCCCTAAAAAGGACATTGCCTTCAACTTTTAAACCATCCACTAAATCATTTAAACGATTAAAACAACGCATTAATGTACTTTTGCCACAGCCCGATCGCCCCATAATACCAGTAACATAATTAGGTTTAAAATCGAGATAAACACCAGCAATAATGGGATGATTTTGAGATAAAACAGATAGGTTTTCTACTTGTAAAACAGAATCAATGGTCATAATTTCCTCTTTAAAAATAAATAAAAAAATCAAAAGTTAAACAGAACGAACTTGGGAAGATTCCCGAACCCAAAGAGCAATTATACTGAGAATAAAGAGTATTCCCACGAGAACAACAATCGCCGCCGCCGCTAAAGACTGCACTTCCTCCTTCGGACTTTGTATCCAATAAAAGATGAGTACAGGTAAAGTGGTATAACTGCTGGTTAAACCTTCCCAACTGATAGGGGGTAAGAAAAGCACCGAGGCACTAGCACCCACTCCAATCAAAGCGGCGGTTTCCGCTAAAGCCCGAATTTGTGAGAGTAAAACCCCAGTAATGATACCGGGTAAAGCAGAAGGGATAATGATTTTGCTCAATACTTGCTCTTTTGTCATACCCACGGCATAACCACTTTCTCGCAAGGTTCGGCTAACGCTTTTCAACGCCGAGCGACTGGTGACAATCATGATGGGTAAAGTGATCAATGTTAGAACTAATGCTCCAGAAATAATACTGTAGCCATTCATAGATTCTCCCCCTTCTCCTCCAAAAGATGCGGCTAACTGTGTAATCACTCTCACAAAAATTTCTAATCCTAATAAACCATAAAGAATAGAAGGTATAGCCGCTAAATTGGCGATGGCAACCTCTAAAAAACGGTTAAATACATTTTCTCGGCGGTATTCTTCTAAATAAATGGCACTTCCTACCCCTAAAGGTACTACCATCACCAGAGTCAAAACCAATAGCCATAAACTGCCCCCCAATGCAGCCAGAATCCCTGATTCTTCTGGATTACGAGAAGCAAAGCTAGTGAAAAATGTCCAATTAAGATAAGGGATTCCTTTGAAACCGATTTGCCAAAATAAGACAACAATTATCACAACACCGATAAAAGCACTGCAAAAGCCCAAGATTCCCAAGATGCGATCGAGCCAAATTCTAAAGGAGGAGGTAATCAGATTTTCTGTAATCATATTTTGCTCACCAGATAAGGGAGAATGATCACCACCATTTTGACTCAATGGGGAATAAGATTGATTTCTTTCCTTTCCTAATACCACTGTGCTTTGCCGATTCTGTAACCAATAACTCAGAGTGTTGAGAATGAAGGTAAGGATAAATAAGATAAATCCGAGGGTGAAAATAGTTTTAAAAATTAAAGAGTCAAACTCCACTGTGCCGGTGCTAATCTGAAGAATAAAGCTAGTTATGGTTGCCATGGTATCTAAGGGATTTAAACTTAAATTCGGTTCTAATCCAGATGCGATCGCAACTATCATCGTTTCCCCCATAGCCACCGAAGCGGCTAGAGTAACAGCCGATAAGATACGAGGTAAGGCAGAAGGTAACAGAATTAAGCGAACCACCTCTGATTTTGTCAAAGCTAAAGCATAACCAGAATTAAGCATTTCTGAAGGAACAGCCCGAAAAGCATCCTCTGTGGAAGAAGTGATGAGAGGGAGAATAAAAAGTCCCACACAAAGTCCGCCACTCAAAGCATTAAAAACGGAAATAGAAGGAAATAAGGTGTTAGATAAGAAAGGAGTCAGGAATAAAAAAGCAAAATAACCATAAACTACCCCAGGTATTCCTCCTAAAGATTCGAGGGTGATTCTTAATAATCTTCTCAACCAAATAGGGGCATATTGTGTAAGATAAATTGCCGCCAAAATTCCCAAAGGAATTGCTACCATTAACGCAATAAAAGTGATTAATAAAGTGGCAGTTAAAAGAACAATAATCCCGAATTGAGGCTCACTGTGATTTGGAGTCCATTCTCGACTGGAAAGAAAATTAATCAAGGAAACTTCTTGAAAAAATTGGAAGGTTTGAGTAATAAAGATCAAGAAAATACTTCCAGTAATGACGATGGGAATGTATCCTAAAATAGTAAATATTATCTCCTGCCAAGTAAGATAATTTCCGTTCCATTTCATAGTTGATAATTTATTCATCTTGTTGTTTTTCCTCTAATAAATCACTAAGTTTATTTAAGGCTAATTCTGTGTTTTCCGAACTCTTAGATAAACCCATAACAACCTTTTTATTTTGCTCCGCAGTAGCCACCAAAGTTTTAATTTCTGGTTTTAACTCTTTAGCAATCTGATTAACGGTGGTATTAGCTTCAGTAATTTGGACACTTAATTTTTTAATTTCCTCAGAAACCATATTTACTGATGATCCTTTCCCATCGTCTGCCGGTAAATTTGCCACCATTACCGACACTTGAAAAGATAAATTTTCTACTCTTTTATTAATACGTTTAATCAATTCAGTTGCTTCATTAACCCTTTGAAATTTATCTTGAAAATTAACCCCAATGTCACCAATTTCCTCAGTGAATTGAATCACTTTATGAACACTATCTTTTAAAATATTAAAAGTAATTTTACCTTCTTCAGATAAAACTAGGGCTAACTCAGAAAATTTTTCATTTAATCCAGCAATTTTTTCTTTTTGCGATAATAATTTTTCTTTTTGTTTTTCCAACTCTTTAGTTTGTTTCTCCAACAATTTATTCGCCTCTTTTAATTTTTTCTGCTCATCTTCTAGTTGTTCTGCATATTCTTTTACCCTATCTTTTTCTTTCTCAATTTTCTTAGCGGATTTTCTCAATTTTTTGTCTTGATCTAACAATTTTTCGTTAATTTCCGAAAACATTTGAGCCTGAGCAAAAATTAGTACACTCAACTCAATCATTCCGATATACCTATCATTTTTCGTTACAATAATCGGTTCATAAATATATTCAGCATTACGACTGAGAGCTAATTTTACACTTTCATTTATTTCCGTATCAGAGGAAATTTGTAACGGTTGATAGTTCAGGTTATTTAAAAGTAGTAAAACAGGACGATCTCGATAAATTTCCCTAGCATATTCCTTACTCATTTGCTCAAAAAATTTACGACGGGAAATCATCCCTACCACTTCATCTTCTTTTAAGATAAAGACTCCTGACAATCTAGGATTGAGTAATAATTCTCTCTCAACAGTTTCCGTCGCTATTTGATAACCGACACGATAGTTATCTAATGGCAAATCCTGTATTTTTCTGTACTGCTCCAGTAGCAAGGCTTCATTATCCATAATGTTTTCAATTTATTGACATCTTTGCCTATCAATAATATGTCAGAATATTTTATTTCTTTCCAAAATTCTATCTTCTAATCAAAAATTATTCAAATAATTAACTAATACTTAACTAAAACTTAATTCTTTATTAAACTAAACAAAGCTCATTATTATGTCCTTTACATATTAATTAAAATTAATGAATTAGGATTAAAAATCAATTTATCTATTTTTTTTATCAATATCTATCAAGTTTAACTCCGAACACTTCGACAAGTTCAGTACATCGCTCCTCACTCGAAACTGAGGTTAATGTATGTACTTGGTAAATCATTCAATTAAGTGTTGTTAAATACAAAAAAATAGGCTCTTTCACTTTGAGTATGTAAATTTTTAGTTAGGGTAGGGAAGAGGGAACAGGGAATCATTTAAGAATAATTTATAAACTTTTAATTTTTATTTAACCGTAATACTTGCTACCTAAGACCTGATACACTTTTTAAGTAATAATTTATCATAACTACTGTAGAAGAACCAAGATTTTTAGGAATTTTGGGCTTCTAGCCCGAATTAACCTGAGTTCGACATAAAATCTTAAGTGATGAAAGGTGTCAGGTGTTAGGTGTTAGGTTAAAGAATTGATAAAAAACTTATGTTTGTTGATTTTATTGTTTTTCAGCACCTTGATTGATTAATCAATCTTAAAAAAACCCCCCTGAAACCTGCAACCGGAAACCTGAAACCTACCTAAATCAACAATTCTTATATCGAACTGAGGTGAATTAGGTCGAATAAAAACTATTCATAATTAATAATATTGCTTATAATCAGTAAGTAAATTTTAATAATCCTATTTTAAAACCAGAATTTTTTTAATAAATCATCATAGGCAACCGAATAATGTCTCGAATACTCGTAATTGACGATGATCCTGCGATCACTGAATTAGTATCTATAAACTTAGAAATGGCTGGTTATACAACCATTCAAGCGGAAGATGGCATCAAAGGACAGGCACTTGCTTTACAAATGCAACCAGACCTGATTATGTTAGACCTGATGCTTCCGAAAGTTGATGGTTTTACAGTCTGTCAAAGATTAAGAAGAGATGAAAGAACCGCCAATATACCAGTTTTGATGTTAACAGCTCTGGGTCAAACCCAAGATAAAGTGGATGGTTTTAATGCCGGAGCCGATGACTACTTGACGAAACCTTTTGAAGTAGAAGAGATGTTAGCGCGGGTGAAAGCCCTGTTAAGGAGAAGTGAGAGAAACTCTCCCACGGCAAAACACTCAGAAATTCTCAATTATGGTCCTTTAACCCTAGTTCCCGAAAGATTTGAAATAATTTGGTTTGAGAAAACGATTAAATTAACTCATTTAGAGTTTGAATTATTACACTGCTTACTCCAACGTCACGGGCAAACAGTTTCTCCTAGTGATATTTTAAAAGAGGTATGGGGCTATGATCCAGATGATGATATTGAAACTATTAGAGTTCATGTTCGCCATTTGCGTACCAAATTAGAACCCGATCCCCGTAAACCTCGTTATATTAAAACTGTTTATGGTGCTGGTTATTGTTTAGAGTTAAACACAGATTAATGACGATCGAACTCCGAACTCAGCCTAAATTTTTTAGTTTGGTGAGGGAGAGCAACTTCATTAACAAGAAACTATGACAACAATGGAGATAAAACTATGGATTGTCAATAAATGTAAAGATATATTGAGAAAAATGTTAAGGACTGTTGCAAAAACTCAAAAAAAGATTATCTGTGTACCGGTTTTAGCTTAAATTCCTAAACATAAGCAATTTATAATCAAATAAGATATTTTTAGAAACATCAATTTTTAGGAGATAAATCGTGACAATTAGGGTTGCAGTAGTGGGCGGAGGTCCTGCTGGTTCTTCTACCGCAGAAGTTTTGGCGAGGGCTGGTATTCAAACTTATATCTTTGAAAGAAAGTTGGATAATGCTAAACCTTGCGGAGGGGCAATTCCCCTTTGTATGGTAAGCGAGTTTGATTTACCCCCTGAAATTATCGATCGCCGTGTGCGTAAAATGAAGATGATTTCCCCTTCTAATATTGAGGTAAATATCGGTCAAACTCTCAAAGATGGTGAGTATATCGGGATGTGCCGTAGAGAGGTATTAGATGGGTTTATGCGCGATCGAGCCGCTAAATTAGGGGCAAATTTAATCAACGGTACAGTATATCAATTAGATATTCCCTCCAACGATCGCGATCCCTATGTTCTCCATTATGCAGATCATTCCAATGGTAGCCCCCAAGGAGAAATGAAAACCTTAAAAGTGGACTTAGTTGTCGGTGCGGATGGTGCTAACTCCCGTATTGCTAAAGCTATTGATGCGGGTGATTATAACTATGCCATCGCATTCCAAGAAAGAATCAGACTCCCCGAAGACAAAATGGCGTATTATGAAGATCTTGCCGAGATGTATGTGGGTGATGATGTGTCTCCGGACTTCTATGGGTGGGTATTCCCCAAATATGACCACGTTGCCGTTGGTACTGGTACAATGAAAGTCAACAAAGCCATTATCAAAGACTTACAAGAAGGTATCCGTAAACGTGCCGCTAAACGCCTTGAAGGTGGAGAAATCATCAAAGTTGAAGCTCACCCTATTCCCGAACATCCTCGTCCTCGTCGTGTAGTCGGTAGAGTGGCTCTTGTGGGAGATGCAGCCGGTACTGTTACTAAATCTTCGGGAGAAGGTATTTACTTCGCCGCTAAATCGGGCAGAATGTGTGCAGAAATGATCGTTGAAGCTAGTAACAACGGGCAGAAAGTTCCCTCTGAAAGCGATCTCAAAACCTACATCAAACGTTGGGATAAGAAATATGGTGCTACCTATTTGGTATTAGACATTTTACAAAGAGTCTTCTATCGCAGTGATGCAACCCGTGAGGCTTTCGTGGAAATGTGTGCTGATATTGATGTACAAAAAATCACCTTTGATAGCTACCTTTACAAAACCGTTGTTCCCAGTAATCCTTTAGTACAGATGAAGATTACAGCTAAAACCATCGGTAGCCTTTTGAGAGGCAACGCCTTGGCGCCATAGTCAACAGGGAGTTAGGTGTTAGGAGAAATCTTCTCAATGGGACGAGATTTTTTCAGTCTCGCCAAATACCAGATGGAAGTATTTAGGTTAGACTTTCATTGCTACCTCGAATATATTTACAAATAATTAATTTCTAATTCCCATTAGACATCTACCTAATTCGGGCTAAAAGCCCGAACTACCAAGAAAAAATCTTCATTTTTACCAGATGTCTATTACTTCTTACTTTTCCTAAAATCTTTGATGAAGGGCTTTTCTTGCTTCTTCTCTGTCGTCAAAGTGGATTTTTTCTGTGCCGAGAATTTGATAGTCTTCATGGCCTTTTCCAGCAATTAAGACTCCATCCCCTGATTTTGCCATGGCAATAGCTTCTTTGATGGCTAAGGCTCGATCGCACTCTACAATGGGTTTAATATCATCAGCAATCCCTGTCAAAATATCCGCTAAGATTTGTTCAGGATTTTCTGTGCGAGGGTTATCGGAGGTTACTACCACTATATCTGCGCCTTGAGCGGCAATTCTACCCATAATGGGACGTTTGGTGCGATCGCGATCGCCTCCACAACCAAAGACACAAATCATTTTACCAGAAATGAAAGGACGAGCTGCTTTCAAAAGATTTTCCAAACTGTCAGGGGTGTGAGCATAATCGACAATGACACTCATATCCTGATTCATGCTCACTTGTACCCTTTCCATTCTCCCCGGCACACCGACAAAGCTAGGTAAACTATCCGTAATGGTATCTAAATTCAGTCCTAATGATAACACCGCACCGACACTAGCGAGTAAATTAGAGAGGTTAAATTGCCCCACTAGAGGAGAAGTAAAGGAACTATTGCCTTTAGGAGTGTGTAAAGTGCCTTTGACTCCATCTGCTTGATAGGTTAAATTGCTGGTGTATAAATCGGCAGAAGTATTGTTAACACTATAACTCCACACCTTCTCATTACCTAAACGTTGGATTAATCGTTGACCATAATCGTCATCATAATTGATAATAGCTTTACCCCTCAAGTAGTCTTCGCTGAATAGCAAGGCTTTAGCGTTGAAATAATCCTCCATATCTTTATGATAGTCGAGGTGATCTTGGGTTAAATTAGTGAATACCGCTACGTCAAAATGACAACCTCTGATTCTTTTTTGGGCTAAAGCATGGGAACTTACTTCCATCACTACATATTCATTTTCTGCCTCTAACGCCTCGGCTAATTGTGCCTGTAAATCTACCGCAAAAGGAGTGGTATGGGTTGCGGTTTTATGATAACCTTGCCAACGGGCGTATAAAGTACCTAATAGGGCGGTTTTTTTCTCTGCTTTTTCGAGGAAAAATTCAATTAAATGAGTCGTGGTAGTTTTCCCATTCGTGCCTGTAACCCCTACCATCTTTAACTTTTCACTAGGATAACCATAAAATCTTGACGCTATATCTGCACAGACTGAGGGTATATCATCAGCAACTATCACACAATCATTCTCAAAAGGGGGAAATTTTTGACTCGCTTCCCGACTAATAATAGATGCGATCGCACCTTCTTTTACCGCACTTTGCCAAAACTCACCACCATCAACCCTAGTGCCGGGCATCCCGATAAACACATCTCCTACACCACAACTATGGGAATTAGTAGAAATACCCTTAACTTCTTTCTCTAAATTAGGATGATGAGAAATAGGGTTTAAATCAAGGAAATTAGTTAATAATTGACGTAATTCCATAAAATACTCCTCGACGATGCTCCAGAATTTTCAGAATTACTCAATCATAGCGAAAATTGGGCGTTGCATCATTCCAGCCCCTTAATTAAAGTTCTGCGGTGCGTCCTTTTTGGGGGAAAATACCAGAGGGTTTAACTTGGAGAAAAGCAATAATCATCACAAATACCAATACTTTTGCCATGCTAGTAGTCGCAAAAAAGTTGACTATGTCTAAAACAGGGGTGAGAGATTCCTGTGACATAATCATTAAGCCTAGAGTGCCTGAACCCACGATATAACTAATAGTACCGATCGCAAGGGCGGCGATAATCGAACCCAATAAATTTCCTACCCCTCCCACTACTACTACCATAAAAGCATCCACAATATAATTTTGCCCTGTATTCGGACCCACCGAACCTAAAAGACTGATGGCAACTCCGGCAACCCCTGCTAATCCTGATCCCAGAGCGAAGGTAATGGCATCCACTGTGGCGGTGGGGATACCTAAACAGGAACTCATGGTGCGGTTTTGAGTGACGGCACGAATTTTTAAGCCCCAATCTGTTCCATTTAAGAACCAATATACTCCTCCTAAACACAGAAGGGTTAAAATAATGATGAAAATACGAGCTGTAGGAAACTGAAATGCTCCGAGAGGAATTCCACCCCTTAACCATTGTGGTGCGGTTACATCGACGTTTCTAGCACTAAACCAAGCTGTTGTCAAAAATTTATTCTTAGACTGGTTAATCACAATTCCTGTAATCAGTGCGATCGCCCCTGCTAGGGGTAAAGTTAGGGCAATAAACTTAGTGCGAATTTGTTGCCAGTGAGGACGAAGGGAAAGAATAAACATTCCCCCAAAAAACAATAGACAGAAAATGCTTAAGCCTATGGCCATTGAACCGTTGACACTGCGTACAAACTGACGGAGAATTAAACTAACCCCCCATGTGGCTAAAAGAGTTTCTAAAGGTCGCCCATAAAGGAATCTAATCACTCCTTTTTCAAGGATTAATCCCGCTAATGCCGCTATGATAAAAGCAATAGGAATGGCAATGATAATATAAAAACTGAAAAAAGGTTCGCCGAGGGGTTTAAATATATTTTGCACCACGAAAGTGGCATACGCACCAATCATCATTAATTCACCGTGGGCGAGGTTTATCACTCCCATTAAGCCGAAAACAATGGCTAACCCCAAAGCGGCGATTAATAAAACCGAACCGATACTAATACCGTTTAAAATAGCTTCAACTAAGGGTAACATTTTTTCTACTGATTTTTTTTTCTTTCATGGATTATGACCATGAATGGCAACTGTTTTTAGTATCATTGATCACAAGTTTTTTATTAGGTAATTATTAACATGAATAAATTTAAAGAATTACAAATACAATCAGGAGCTATTTTTGAGGATAGTCTTGAGACACCATTGACTTTTATCAATCAAAATTTTTCTCTCTCAGAAGTGGAAAATAAAGTTTTTTTGTGCGATCGCAGCGATTGGGGGTTATTAAAAGTATCAGGGGACGATCGCACCCGTTTTTTACATAATCAAAGCACTAATAATATTCAATCTTTAAAAAGTGGTGAGGGATGCGATACAGTTTTTGTCAATTCAACAGGAAGAAACATCGATTTAGTAAGTATTTATGTTCAAGAAGAAGAAGTTTTATTATTAGTATCACCAAAGCAAAATGAGAGACTATATCAATGGATGGATCGCTATATTTTCCCTTTTGATAAAGTAGAATTAAAAGATATTTCTTCAGATTATAAAATATTTACTTTAATCGGTAATCAAAGCAAAGAATTATTGAGTAATTGGCTAGATCAAGAAATTTTAGAAAAGCCCGAATTTTCTCATCAAAAAGTAACAATAGAAAACATAGAAATTTTATTAACCGTTGGTTGCAATTTAAAATTAACAGGATATAACTTAATTGTTACTCAAGAAAATGCTGATATTATTTGGCAAAAAGTAGTCGAAAAAGAACCGATATTAATAGGGATTCGAGAATGGGAAAAATTGAGAATTTTAAGAGGCAGACCTTTCCCAGAAAAAGAATTAACCGAAGAATTTAATCCCTTAGAAACAGGTTTATGGAGTGCTATTTCTTTCAATAAAGGTTGTTATATAGGACAAGAAACCATTGCGAGATTGAACACTTATAAGGGAGTGAAACAAAGACTTTGGGGCATTAAACTAACTCAAGAAATAAATCCTGAAATAGATAATATTATCACTTTAGCAGGAGAAAAAATCGGTAAAATTACCAGTTATAATAACGATAACAAAATACCCTTTGCCCTGGGCTATATTCGCACAAAAGCAGGAGGAGAGGGGTTGAAAATACAGGTGGGAGAAGCCGAGGGAGAAGCAGTTAGTTTACCTTTTATTATTCACGAATATTTTGAAGGAGCAGTGAATTAATTAACATTAACGGCTCTCTTACTTCTCGTCGTGTAAATTATTGGTTAGGAAAAGGTGTCAGGTTTCAGGTGAAATAAAACTGTTAATTTATAAAAATTACATTTTTGTTATAATTTATTCCTTATTTTATAAGGTTTATAGCTATTATTTTCTAATAATTTATCATAACTACTGTAGAAGAGCCACATTAACTAGGCGACAATGTCCCTCTCCCACATGACCCAAAGATTCAAGATTTTTCATGAGTTTTTCATAGTCGTCGGGAGATAATTGAGTTTCAAGGGTGGTTAAATCAATATTTAACTCCCCATTATTAGCTAATTGTGCCAAAGGTTGAAAGCCCACCGCACCTACATTAATTTCATCATCGGGGGCTGCTTCTCCATCTCCAAAAACATGGTCAAAGTGAAAAGTCGTCTCTAATTCTGCTCCTTTTCCTGCTTCCAAAATGCCTTTTCTTTGATCCCCGACAAATTCCCCACATTGATATTCTAAGGGCATAGCTAAATTAAGGACAAAATTAATAGTTTCACCGTCTTTTACGGCTACACCATCAAGAATAATACTGGTATTCGTCTGAGGATCATTAACTAATTTCCAAGAAAGAGCATTATAAACTCCCAAAGGTGCGATCGCCTCTGCCACAATAATGGGGGGTGCATTTTCATCTCCCTCAGCTAAATCAATAGTCATAACTTCATCCACCAACATCACAGATTCTGTGGGATTGAGATTGTCTTCCCCCTCAGCATTAAAGGGCGGATCGGTTTGATAAGCAGTAACTTGATCAAGGGTGACAAAAGCATGATTAAAGTCAATACGCCAACCATCCTTACTGACAAAACCCTCCCGAATAAAATCTTCCCCATTTGCCACAAGGGTTAAATTATCACCCTCCTGTGAACTTTCATTTTCTGTCACCGTAGGATTCGGGGGAGTATTATTACAAGCGGCTACAATAAAAGCAACGATCGAAGTTAAAAAACAAAGATTAAACCAATTTTTCACAATCATTAAGATTCTCAAATAATATTTGATGGATAATCTTAATGATGATAGAGCCGTTAGTTTTATGCAATGCCAACCCCCCCCATAGGTTCAGCAGGGCTGTTTCATTTTCGAGAAAGAAAAAAGAGAGGGGGGATGGGGGGATTTTGGTTTATAACGTTTTAATTTAACCTGCCACCTGACACCTTTTTCAAGAAATAATTTATCATAGTCAAAGTAAGAGAGCCTTAATTATTGATTTTGAAAATAGTGGTTACAGGCGTTAGCCTTTTTACCTGTTTAGGAAATACTCAAGATACTTGGCAGAAAATCCTTGACGGTGTTTCTGGCGTAAAAACCCAACAACCCTTTTCCTTTATCCCACCTCTACCGTTAGGGATGATTGACAAACAACCAACATCAATTCATGATTTAACTAAAATCCTCATACAACAATTGTGTCAGGATGCAAAAATAATTCCCCCTCAAGATAAGATAGGGGTTATAGTAGGTTCGAGTCGAGGTTGTCAAAGTCAATGGGAGTCTTTTTTATCCCCCCCTTCTCCTGATTTTTCCTCTTTCTCTTGGTTACAGACTCTACCCTCTCAACCTGCTTTAATTATCGCGCAATATCTGCAAACTCAAGGCTTTGTTTCTGCACCTGCTAACGCCTGTGCCACAGGAATGGTTGCCATCGCTCTCGGTTATGAATTAATTAGACAGAACAGATGTTCGCAGGTAGTGGTAGGCGGTATCGAAAGTGCCATTACTCCCTTAACCATAACAGGATTTAACCAGATGAAAGCCCTTTCCCAACGAGGTTGTTTTCCCTTTGCCATTGCTAGAGATGGCTTCGCATTAGGAGAAGGAGGGGCATTATTACTTTTAGAAACCGAAGTATCTGCCTTAACAAGAGGTGCAAAAATTTACGGAGAAATTCTCGGTTGGGGGATGAGTTGTGATGCGATCGCCATGACTGCCCCAGAATCCACAGGAAACACTGCCATTAATACTATCCAAACTTGTTTAAAGAATAGTCATCTAACTCCCCATGATATTGATTATATCCACGCTCATGGTACCGGTACAATTTTAAATGATCAACGGGAAGCCCAAATTATTAAACATCTATTCCCCCATTACCCTTATGTTAGCTCCACAAAAGGCTTTATCGGTCACACCCTCGGTGCTTCAGGTGCGATTGCATCTGCCTTCAACTTTCTGGCTTTAGACAAACAAATCCTTTTAGCCAATACCACTAACTTAACCCTTGATTTTAACCTTAATTTTGTCAAACAAGTCTATAATTACCCATTAAAGAATATACTTTGTTTTAGTTTTGGTTTCGGGGGGCAAAATGTTGTCATTGCCATAGGAAAAGTAGGCTAAGACGCACTAAATTTTTCTTTTTTATCAAAAATCTATGGGTCTAAAACCCTGCCCTTTAGAATATTAGTGAGCTACAATTAAATTAAGTCGTTGACTTTGGGAACGTAGGCAACAAGAGACACTCCGTAATCCCTAAATCTCTAGCTGTCAATGGTAGAGTCCACACAGTAAGAGCGTTACAGCAATTAAATACGGTGGGACACATCGAAATTCACCCTTGGGGAGTAGCTCCGTTAAGTGGCATAAGTAGCGATATTTGTGTCGGACTAGCATGAATGTGTAAGACCAATATCAATGCTGCGTTGCACTGAGCGTAGTCGAAGTGTTGATGGAGGCAGTATTCAGCCCAAGAATCCACCCGCCTTTAGGCAGTGGAGTTGTCAATTATTGACCAAGAAGAAAATTGTACATTGCTCATGGTTCATTGTACATTAGTAATTAGTAAAGATGAGACTTTAAGTAATAGAAAAAATAGAGTCAAAATGTCCAATATTGAAAAATTGCAACCTGCCAATAAAGATGATACAAAAATGTATCTACCCTTTTACAATAAAGAGCAACAAGATATATTGCCCTATGCTTTAAGTCTATATCAACAAGGGTACTTAGAAGGAGAGAGAATCATCGAAGGGCAACAGAGTATTCCCTTCGTTGCCATCTGGTATGTATCTCGACTTCCTTACGAATTAACTCGTTGTCGAATCCAGTTTGAAGGCAGTGCCGAATTAAGCTATGAAGTGAATTTATCCAACTCGGAATTTATACAATACTTAATTCTCATGATCAAAAATTGCCGACAATCCCGACAAACAGACTTTTCCCAAAAATTTTATCGTAAACTTCTTCGCATCGATGAATAAATCAACATAGCCAGAAATTATCGTTTATTGTTGTTTTGCAATAACCTTATTATCATTTACTAAATAACTTTTTCTCACGATAAATCCCATGACAAGACTAGCCGATCGCATCTCTCAAGTACCTTCTTCTATTACTCTGATAATCTCAGCAAAAGCCAAAGCGATGAAAGCAGATGGTTTAGACGTGTGTAGTTTTAGTGCCGGAGAGCCAGATTTTGATACTCCCAAGCATATTAAACAAGCAGCACAAAAAGCCTTAGATGAAGGTAAAACTAGGTATGGTGCGGCGGCAGGGGAATTATCTTTGAGAAGTGCGATCGCATCTAAGTTGCAGAGGGATAATAATTTAAACTATCAAGCGGAAAATGTTATTGTCACCAACGGCGGAAAACACGCCTTATTTAACCTTATTTTTGCCTTAATTGAGCCTGAAGACGAAGTTATCATCCCTGTACCCTATTGGTTGAGTTACCCAGAAATGGTGACGTTAGCGGGGGGAAAATCGATCTTTGTGACGACAACAGCCGAAAACAATTATAAAATCACCCCTGAGCAGTTAGAATCTGCTATAACGCCAAAAACTAAGTTATTTGTGCTTAATTCTCCTTCAAATCCGACGGGTGCTGTTTATACCCCCGCAGAAATCACCGCTTTGGCAGAAATTATCGTTAAACACGATATATTGGTGGTATCCGATGAAATTTATGAGAAAATCCTCTATGATGGGGCAACCCATTTGAGTATTGCCGCCGTTAACGAGGAAATTTTTAAACGCACCATTGTCTGTAACGGTTTTGCCAAAGCCTATTCTATGACAGGTTGGCGAGTTGGTTATATAGCCGCGCCCTTAGATATTATTCAAGCTATGACAATTATTCAAAGTCATACCACCTCTAATGTTTGTACTTTTGCTCAATACGGTGCGATCGCAGCTTTAGAATCACCTCAAGACTGTGTAAACCAGATGCTGGAAGCATTTACCGAGCGAAGAAAATTTATGCATTCTGTCGTAGAATCCATTAACGGTGTTAGTTGCCCCTTACCTTATGGAGCATTTTACCTGTTTGTGGATATTCGCTCAACGGGTTTAAAATCCCTCGAATTTTGCGAAAAATTCTTAGAAGAAGAAAAAGTCGCTACGATACCGGGGATTGCCTTTGGGGATGATAACTGTATTCGTCTTTCCTATGCCACGGATATGACAACCATTGAAAAGGGAATGGCTAGGTTAGATCAATTTATCAAATTACGCAGATAATCTCTAAGACTGTTGCGTTTACTGCGTTACCAGGAATAATAGCAAAATTAATCTTTATCAAATAATCTTCACACTCTTAGGGGCGATCGCCAAATTGAATCTCAATGGTAGAATTAGGTTTAATGGGGTTAAGTGTCCAATGATTTTCTAAATTGTGTAAGAGAAGATCCTGTTGATTACGCAGATTATCTAAATCATTTCCATAGTTAATAATGGCAAAATAAACTTTTTCCCTCTCTGAGGTGGGAATAACCCCTGCTAAGGCACTAACTACTGCTAGAGTTCCTGTTTTGCAGGGGATACCAATGGGCATATTCCGAGCTTCGATCGTGCCTTTTGGATCGATTCCTGACACGGGAAATAAATCCCCTAAGTTGTAGTTAGTGTTTTCTAAAAAGCCATTTAAAGCCATAAACATCCGCGCTGCCGCTCGGGGAGAGATACGATTATCAACCCCTAAGCCTGAGCCGTTTTGCAGTAAAATCTCCTCTTGGGGAATGTTGATAACTTGAGCGGTAATTTGAGCGATTTTTTGCCCTCCTCCTAATTGTTGGGCAAGGGATTCAGCGATTTTATTGTTACTGTAAACGTTCATTAATCGCAGTATTTCCCTTAAGGTTAAGGATTGATGAGTTAAGAGTAATTCTGCCTTATCTGGTTTATTTTTGACAACTTTAACTGCCCCTTGAATGGTAATTTGTGGACGAAAGAAAGAGTCTTTGATGTCTTGATACTGTTTTTCTACGCTATAAGACCAATTTTTGGCATTTAAGGCTTGTTTTAACAGTTCTCCCGATTTTTGGGGATTTTCTTCATAGTTCATTTGCCAATTACCGACAATGATTAAATTGCCTGTGATGGTTTGAATACCTAATTTTTCTAGTTTACTACTAAGGGCGATCGCCTCCTCCCAAACAAAGAAGGGATCTCCTCCTGCTTCAACAATCAAATCCCCTTCTAAAACACCGTTATTAATCTTGCCAGAGGTATAAATAGAAGTGGTGAAACGATGATCTAAACCCCATTTTTGTAAAGATGCGATCGAGGTTGCTACTTTTGTCAGAGATGCCGCAGGGGCGGGAATTTTGCCCCGATGATCAGAGTCGATGGCCCAATCAGACTGAATCCAAACCCCTTGTTGATCTTTAATTAATCCCTGACTAGCCAAATTGTCGAGATACTGATTAACAATAGTCTCTACTTGAGAATCAGACTGAGTGGGAATTTGAAAAATTTGCGCCTCATGCCATGGGATGACGGGGAAAGAATCAACTTGAGGGGAACTCATAAAGAAAAAAGCGAATAAATCAGCTATAAACATCAATCATTCAATGAATAATGTACAATTAAAAGGCTTTTGTCGGTTGGGTTAGCGGCTGCGTAACCCAACGTCTGTCAGGGTTTTTCATAATAATTAAACTTCGGGTAAAAATCATAATTTTTCTACCGTGAAACAGGCATCTTGCCTGTAATCTGCGAACTCCTCACTCCTAACTAATAGTATTAATCGCTTGAGTTACCTTTTGAATTACACTATCCAGTAAAGGCACATAACCTAAATCAGCACTAAATTTCTGTCCGCCAGTTTTGCTCACACACCAACGCATAACTTCTTTGAATGTTGCTGCTTTTTTAGCATCAGGATATTTTTTATAAGCTAAAATCCAGCTATAGGAAACAATGGGATAAGAACTATCTCCAGTGGGATCAGGAATAAAAGCCCGTAAATTGGCGGGGAAATTAACCTGTGATAGACTCAAACTAGCATTTTGTAAAGTGGGGGTAATAAATTTTCCCGCTTTATTCTGTAATTGAGCAGTTTGCAAATTATTATTTTTGGCAAAACTGAACTCCACATAACCGATCGCACCATCAGTCTGCATAATGGTAGCGGTGACACCCTCATTACCTCTCGCACCAAATCCTGTAGGCCACTGAACAGATTTACCCTCACCGATTTTGCTTTTCCACTCACTGCTGATAGCCGCTAAATGTTTGGTAAAAACTCCAGTAGTACCACTCCCATCAGAACGGTAAATAACCCAGATAGGTTTACTCTTAGATGAGCCTAACTGTTTCCAATCCTCGATTTTACCCAATAAAACATCCACTAACTGTTGACGGGATAATTTGAGAGCAGCTACATCTTTGTTGTTGTAAGCCATGACAATACTGTTTGCGGTAACAGGCAAAAGAACAACACCTTTAGAGGGGGGAATCTTTTTAATCTCGTCGTCTGTCATCGCCACATCACTAGCACCAAAGTCAACGGTTTGAGCAATAAACTGTTGTACCCCAGTACCACTACCTATAGATTGATAGTTGATTTGAGTATTTCTATTAATTCTGTTGTATTCTACGAACCAACGTTGATATAAAGGGGCGGGGAAAGTTGCTCCAGCACCATTGATCCTGATCGATTGAGCAGAAGCAGACTCGAAGGGCAACTGACTAGCGATAACGCTACCAGATAAACCCGCTAAACCATAGAGAAAATCTCTTCTTCTAATTTGAAAATCAGTCATTAAATTAATGCCATACCAGAGAAAACCATTTACAGGTTAAATTCTAAAACAAATTGCTCATTTTTGATGGTCGGAAATAATTGTATTTTCTTATCTTTTTTCTAGTATGCCGATTATGACAATAATCAACTTTTTATGTTTTTAAAAATGCTTTTTGGGTTTTTTATTTAAAATAATAGGGGTTCCCTTATTTGTGAGAAACGCTATAAACCAAAATCCACCCATCCCCCTCTCTCCCTATCTCCCC
>CAYPDC010000079.1:0-18660 GCA_964409355.1 uncultured Cyanobacterium sp. | reverse complement strand
ATATTGTGAACTTTTTTCTTTTTTTCCACAAACCACTAATTATTGAGCTGATACCAGTTTAAGCCACTGGTAAAATTCGCAGTAATGTTGATATTTTCATTAAAAACTGAGGGGGCGATCGTAATTATACTTTTTTAAAATGTATGTATCCCTCACCGTTATCCTCTGAATCGCTTATATTATTAAATCAAAGAAAATAAATAGTCAGTGCAATCCTAGGCAGAAGAAAATTTAAAACACACAAGACTACTAGAGCAAAGATTGAATAAACGATTAATCACTGTTTTTCATCTATGTTTTATTCCCTCACTGAGTATTATTACATGAAACAATTAATAAATCTTGAAATCAAAACCTTATATAAAGTCAGTGGAATTTTTTTATTAATAGTATTAATTTTAGGGCTAAACCGCTATTATAGCTTTTTTGCATCCTATGATATGGGCATTTTCAATCAGGTTTTCTGGAATAATTTACGGGGAAACTTCTATCATAGTTCTCTAGCATCAGGTATTTCAACCCATGTCACCAGTGGTGAATCCTTTCCCAGAGTCTATGACAGTTATTTAGGACATCATTTTACCCCCAATTTATTGTTATTTTTACCTCTCTACTTTCTCTTTCCCTCCCCTGCCACTTTGGTGGTGATACAGTCATTATTAATCACCGGTGCGGGAATAGTCCTTTATTTTTTAGCAAGGGAATATTTAGATCATTTTATCTCTATCTTAATTGTAGTTAGTTTTTACGGTGCGATCGCAGTTTTTGTACCTACCCTATCCAACTTTGATAACATCTCCCAATTACCGATAATCGTTTTCAGTCTTTTGTTAAGCATCGAAAAACGCCGTTGGTGGTTAGTGACATTATTTGCCTTGTTATTATTAGGAGTTAGACAAGAAGCAGGATTAAACTTATTTGGTATTGGGGCGTATGTAATCATAAGTCGCCGTTATCCCCGTCAAGGGGGGTTAATGTGCCTGTTTTCTTTTCTTTACATGATATTAGTCACTAACTTAATCATGCCTCAATTCACCGAAGATATAGGGCAAAGATTGATGATAGATAAATTTGGGCAGTATTTAAAAGGCGATAACCCCTCCACTTTAGCAGTAATCTGGGGCATGATCACACAACCTTGGTTAGTAGCATGGGAATTAATTTCCCCAGTCGGCAATACCATTGAATATTTACTAGGGCATTGGCTATCATTAGGATTAATCCCTGCACTTTCTCCTACAGCATGGATAATTACCATTTTTCCCCTGTTAACTCCTTTGCTTGGTCAAGGAAAATCTGTGTTATCCTTAAATATTCGTTATGCCATGATGATAACCCCCGGCTTGTTTTATGGTGCAATATTATGGTGGAGAGGGCAATCATTTCGCAACTTTACCCAAGACTTAAACACCCTTACTCCTCGAAAACTAGGAGTTAAATTCAAGCGCTTTTGGGTTAGTTGTATCGTTATCTCATTCTTATTAGGCTTTATTTCTAGCACAACGGAATTAAGTCGTGCCTTTTACTTTGTCATGCCAGACTCTTTTCAACCTTGGGTATATGTCTCTCTACCTCGTCAATGGCAACATTCGGGCAATATTTATCAATTATTGAAGCAAATTCCTGATTCTGCCAGTGTTAGTGCTACTAACAACATTATTGCTCATCTTTCCAGCCGAGAAGCGATTATTCGTTTACCGATGATAGAATTTTTGGACAATAATCAAAAACCGCAAAAAGTTGATTATATTATCGCTGATTTGTGGGAATTAAAACGTTATGGTGTTGTTTTTACTAAAGAAAAAGGATGGTTAGATGCGATCGAAGGTTTAATTAAAGATATAACAGAAAACAGAGAATATCAAATCGTTGACACTCAAGATAACGTTATTTTACTGAGAAAAATATAGTTAGATAAAACAAAAGTCCACATTCTGAATCCCGAATTTTCTGATTTTCTAGTGTAGCCGAGATATGGGCTAGTATTTGACGTGGGGAAAGGGAGTTTTAATTTGTTTTTGGAAAATTTGTAATCTTAACTTTGTTATGGTATAATAATAAATTGTGTCTTGCAGCCTGTTCGGATCAGGTAAGGGCATTAATAAAGCAGAATTAACAAAATCTCTGCTACCTGTACGGCAGTATATAAAGGAAATTAATATGACTTACGCAGTAATCGAAATCTGTGGTAAACAACTAAAAGTTGCACCCGGTAGATTTTATGATTTAGATCGAATTAATCAAGACTTAGAAACGGAATTGTCCATCGATAAGGTACTTTTAATCAATCATGACAATGAGATCCATGTCGGTCAACCCTATGTAGAAAGTGCTACTGTAAGTGGTACAATTATTGATCATCGTCGGGGAAAAAAGGTTTTAGTATATAAAATGAAACCTAAGAAAAAAACTCGTAAAAAAAGAGGCCATAGACAAGAATTAACCCGTTTAATGATCGATTCTATTAGTCTTGGTGGTAATATTATCGCCGGAATAAGTATCGAAGTTGAATCGGTAGAAGCAGAAGTTGCGATCGAGCCATAAAATTCATCACAATAGGATATAGAGAAATTTAATCTCATTCTCAATATTAAGACAGGCTAGAAGCTCGTTTTATATAATCTCAAAAAAACTTTTCATACTTTAATAATTAGGAGTATCAAAAATGGCACATAAGAAAGGTACAGGTAGTACCAGAAACGGAAGAGACTCTAATTCTAAGCGCTTAGGGGTAAAACGTTATAGTGGGGAGAAAGTTACCGCAGGAAGTATTTTAATTCGTCAACGTGGCACTAAAGTATATCCGGGTAACAATGTTGGTATCGGTAAAGATGACACTCTCTTTGCTTTGATTGAAGGGGTTGTTAAATTCGAGAATAAAACCACAAGCCGTAAGAAAGTGAGTGTTTATCCTGCTTAAGTGAGGGGAGTGGGGTGTTGGGGTATTAGGGAGATGAGGAGATGAGGAAGAAAACCTCACCCCCGACACCTGACACCTTTTAATTATTAGTCTCTGCTGTTGATAGCGATTAAGAGACGTAAGATAAAGATAAATAAGTTGATATAAGTAAGATACATGGAAAGGGCAGCAGATAAATATTGCTCATCACGATAAGCACGGGGTAAGATATAAAAGTCCACTACCGATGCCCCTGCAAATAATAATACTCCTAATCCAGAAATCCCTACTTCTAACCAACTGGGAGTGAAAACACCAAAGAAGCCCAAAACTAATTGTAAAACCAGTACAACGAATAAGCCCATGATACCGAGTTGCACGGTTTTGGTTAAAGCTAATCCGTCTTCTTCGCCTAAATTCGAGCCTACACTTCTTGCGATAACAAAAGTAATTCCACATCCTAAAGCTGCGATCGCAACTCCTTGAATACCTACTCCCATAGTGCCTAAAGCCACGAAAACGATACCACTGAGGGTATATCCAGATAAGAGGCTATAAACTGCTAAAAGGGGCATTGCAGTGCCGTTATCGGCCCTTTCGGCGATACCTCTAACCACGAAAAATAAGACTAATTCGGCAATCATTGCCACAAAAAAAGTAGTCATAAAAATGCCGGGGTTAGAAGCGATTACACCTAAACCACCATAAACACCTACTGCCGTTAAAACTAAGCCTCCCCCTAAATAGGGTAAAGCATTACTGATGACATTAGGTCCTACTAAGGCTTGATTTTGAGCCTTTTTGATTGCGTTTCTGAAGTTACTGGTTGTTGCCATATTTCTTGTACTTTGAGTTATTAATGATTAATTTTATATTATTTTAGTCGAGATGGAGATAACCTTCTGTGACAATAACAGACTCTCCTTTTACTTTTATATCTTTTATTATGCCCCCTTGTTTAGTAGCGATCGCCGTAATTTTACTATTTCTTCCCATTTCCATGCCTTGTTCAATAGTCCATTGCCAAGTACCATTAATGTCAGGTTGAAATTGGGCTAAATAACCGGCAAAAGCAGTAGCACCTGAACCAGTAGCAGGATCTTCTGTTATATTTAAGGCAGGTGCAAACATCCTTACTCGCCAATGATTTTCGTTGATAGGGTAGCAAGGATAAACGTGAGGGAAAACCGTATTTTTTAAGGTTTTTTCCCAATGAGATAAATTAATTTTGGCTTCTGATAATGCCTTCAAACTATTAAGGGGAATAATCATAAACGGTAAACCACAGGAAACCCCTTGAGGGTTAAAATCAGAGTGTAAATCCGTCTCCGATAAAGATAAAACTTCTGCTAAGGCTTTTTTTGAGGGAATATGAGGGAAAAATTCAGGAGGATTTGGGGCGATTAATTCAGATGATATTCCAATACCATTTTCTACATAAATATTAACAGGTACAAGACCAACTTTTTCTTCGAGGATAATTTCCGTTACAGGAGATTTAAGAGTAACCATACCCAAACGCCCTAACAAAAATGCCGTGCCAATGGTAGGATGTCCGGCAAAAGGAATTTCACCGCCGGGGGTAAAAATTCTTAACTGATAATCTGCTTCTAAATTAGAAGAAGGAAAGACAAAAACCGTTTCTGAGAAATTAAACTCTATGGCTATTTTTTGCATCACTTCTTTAGATAAACCTTGGCTATGGGGGAAAACCGCCAGTTGATTACCTGTAAAGGGTTGATTTGTAAAAACGTCAAGAGTATAAAATTGATATTTCATCTTTTAGCACTTAATTTTTTTATACTATCAAAGTTTATGATATGATGTTACATCGTAGAAGTCTAATCAATTCTATTCGCTTTTCTTTTCTGTAAATAAACTTTTGAATAAGGGATTTTTTTTATAAGAGTTAATCAACATAAACAAACCAGTTATTAACATCCATAATAATCCTAAACCATTGAGTAAGACATAAATTGGCTCAAAAAATTGACCGAAAAATTCTCCTTCATGAATTACCATTAAAAAGTGTACTTGATCTCGGGATAAACCAAACCAACTTTTTCCTAAACGATAGATTACCCCCGTCGTGACAGTCACCAATAGTGGTAACAATACAATCGGCGCCATTAAACTATGAAAATCTCTAACTTTTTTTTGCCATTTAACCATATTAAGAATTAAGAACTTAAAATGAAGAATTAAGAATACTCTCCCAACTCCTAACTCCCAAATCATTTATAGCATTACTATATGAGTTGTAAGAATTTGATCCCCCCTAACCCCCCTTAAACAAAGCAGGGCTGTTTCATTTTCGGTAAAGAAAAAAGAGGGGGAGATGGGGGGATTTTTGTTGATAACATTTTAACTAATAGAAAAAAATCCTTGTATATTTTACTCCCACTTAATCCCAGCTAACCTAATTTTTTACTTTGAAACAGCCCTGCCCTTAAACAAAGGGGGAACTTATTTTCAGTTTCTCATGAATGATTTAGGATTGCTATATTACTTATCCGTTTTTTATTTGTCGATAAAATTGAGCGAGTTTTTCTGATTTTATTCCTAAATAATAACCTATAATCACTAACTGATTAATTACCGTAGTTTTGATTATACCTAATTTTTGCCAACGTCTAGCAGAAGTTGTGACTGCTTCTGAAGCAATGTAAATCTTCCCTTGTTTATTTAATCTTTTTACTAACTCAAAATCTTCCATAATTGCTAAGTCAGCAAATCCCCCTATCTCCTCAAATATTTTCTTTTTTAAAAATATTCCTTGATCCCCATAAGGTAAACTGAAAAAGTGCGATCGCATCCTTACTAATATCTCTAAAAGACGAAAAACAGGATTATTACTATCAATTTTGAGCAAAAAAGCACCAGCGATAAATTTTTTTTTGTTAGTAAAACTAGAGATTATTTGAGGGAAATTATCAGGAAGAATGGTGTCGCTATGAAGAAATAATAAGATATCCCCCGTTGCGAATTTTGCCCCTAAATTCATTTGATAGCTACGACGCAGTAAAGGAGAAAAAAGACAGATAAAACCTGCTTGATGGATTAAATTAACGCTATTATCTTGACTTCCCCCATCCACAAAAATAAATTCTAGTTGAGGATATTTTTGCAAAATAGGGAGAGTTTTTAATAACATTTTTTCCTCATTAATAACGGGAATGATAACGCTAATTTTAGACGTTTGTGACATTTCCCATTAATTTACTTTGATTAACTGACTATTTTCAATAATTGCCTGACATTCCGTCACAGATAACCTTTTTTTCATGGCTTCCGCTAAAGCAAAATAAGTCTCTTGATGGTTTTCAATGA
Source organism: uncultured Cyanobacterium sp. (assembly GCA_964409355.1). GTDB lineage: Bacteria > Cyanobacteriota > Cyanobacteriia > Cyanobacteriales > Cyanobacteriaceae > PCC-10605. Next base: position 12,431 of record CAYPDC010000079.1, on the reverse strand, counting down.
AAGTTTGTGCCTGTAAAATAGCTAATGGTTGTTTCATTTTTAATTGATTAGAATTTAAGCCTAAATCTCGATAAATTTCCAGAAACTTTTGATTATCTTCTTCCCCTCCTTCACTATTTTTATAGACAAATTTTTCTGCGGCAATTCCTCCCATTAAGACTATGGAAAAACGTTCTAATAGGAGATTAAATTCTCTTAAATCTTGTCCTTTTTCTTCTAAAAAAGTGGTATCAAATATAACCCCTCCTGAACCTAAATTATTCATCTTGATATTTTCCCAAGCAGTTAAAGTATAATCAACAATGGGAATTTGATAAAAATAAGCAGTTAAAAAATGTCCTGCTTCATGATAGATAATTCTTTGTTTTTGTTCCTCAGAAAGAAACAGATTTAAGAATAAATTAGTACCTTGATTTTTCCATGCTAAAGTATCCACTGTCACTAAACTTAATAAAACAAAAGTGATGGTAGCTGGAATAAACGGAGAAATACTTAATAAAGGAGAAATAAAGACTAATAAAGTAATTGAAAAAATACTAATGGCGAGAATGTTTAAGCCAATATCGTTATCTTGCATAAGTTAATTTATCACATTGAAGAAGTAAGGTGATTTCTGACAATAAATATACCATTATAATCCTGCTTAACAAAGGGGAATTATCAAGGAAATGGGTAAATTCTTTTTTGGAAACCACTTAAAGAGCTTTAATTGTTTATTGTACACTATTCCTTCGTTAACGCCAACGGTTTTTAATCCGCCTTAATTAATTCCTAATAATCATTTTCATTCCATTCTGACGGAGATTCCGCCGCTTTTAACCCTTGGTTTCGCTGAGGATAAAAAATGATTTCTCCTTGCTTATTATCTGATTGATTAGCGTTGTAATTATTCTCACCTTTTCTCCTTGCAGAAGTTCTTTCTTCGCTCGTATCTTCTGCTACTATTTCATATAAAATAGCTAGTTTTTCTCCTTGATTTGCCTTTCTTAAAACTCGCCCTAATCTTTGGATATATTCTCTGGTTGAGCCTGTACCTGAAAGGATAATGGCGATTTTTGCTGAAGGTACATCAACCCCTTCATTTAAAACATGAGAAGCAGCGATTATTTTATAATCTCCCTCTTTATATTTGTTTAAAATTTCGTGTCTTTCCTTAACTAGTGTTTGATAGGTTATAGCAGGAATTAGATACTGTTGAGAGATATGATAAACGGTACTATTATCATTGGTAAAGATTAAAATTTTATCAGGATAATGTTTTTCAATTAATTCCGTTAAAAGTTTTAATTTGCCCTCTGTACCTGTGGCAATTTCTTTAGCTTCTCGATGGGCTAACATTGCTTGTCTTCCCTGATTTGATCTACAACTAGCTTGAACAAATAGTTGCCATCCTTGTAAACTTGAGAGGGAAATATTATTCTGTTTGAGAAAGTTATTTCTTATTTTAATCGCTTTTTCATAACGGTTTTTTTCCTCTGTCGATAGCTTAACTTTTAGGGAAATAACTTCATGTTCAGCGAGGGTTTTTCCCGATAATTCTTGGGGAGTTTTCCGATAAACAATTTTACCAATTAAACGGTTTAAATAATGGTGACTTCCATCTTCTCTTTCAGGAGTGGCACTGAGTCCTAATCGATAAGGAGCGATCGACTCTTCGGCTATTACTTGAAAGAAATCCGTGGGTAAATGATGACATTCATCGAAAATCAATAAACCATAGCGATTACCTAAAGTTTTGGCATGAATCGCCGCACTGTGATAGGTTGCGATCAAAATTGGGGAGCGATCGTGTGAGCCTCCGCCTAATAAGCCCACTTCAATATTGGCAAAAGAAGCCTTGATTTCCGCATACCATTGGTGCATTAAATCCAGTGTCGGCACTACGATTAAAGTCGTTCTTGGGGTAGATGCGATCGCCATTTGTGCTAAAAAAGTTTTGCCCCCGGCGGTGGGTAAGACGACAACTCCTTGTCTATCCGCTTGTTTCCAAGCCTCCAATGCCTCTTGCTGATGGGGATAGGGCTTTTTATTCGTCTCTAATGTCACCTCCAAAGGATAAAACTCCTTGGCAGAGTCAATTAAGTCAATATCCTCTTGTTGTAAGGTTTCGAGCAAATAACGATAATCTAAAGCCTGAATGCGAAATTTCTCGATGCGATCGTCCCATGTCGCATAATCAATCCATGCTTTTCCTCTTGGGGGGGGATGTAGGATTAATGTTCCTTTATCATAAGTTAGCCTTATTTTTCGACCCATAGTCAATTTTGGCACAGACTACCCCACTGTCTAATTTAATATTAATAATAACACCCTTTTTTTTTGAAGTCAAGACAGTCAATAAAATAAATAAAATAAAATAAAATAAAAAATAGATAATAACTTTAGCAGATCAGAAAATCTTTGACACACAAGTTCAAAAAGATTAATAATTAGATCTGTGATAATCGATAATTGACATAAAATGCAGCCAACTGATCCGAATAAGTTTACTGAAATTGCTTGGGATGCGATCGTGCGATCGCAGGAGATTTGTAAGGAGTTAAAAAACCAGAATTTGGAAGTAGAACATCTGCTCCTTGCCTTACTGGCAGAAGAAGATACCATCGCCGTACAAATATTCACTCAGACGAATATTGAAATTAATAGGTTGCAAAAACAGTTACAAACCTTTGCCACCCGTCAACCGAGGATGTATAGCGTGGATCAGTTATACTTAGGACGCAGTTTAGATCAAATGCTCGATCGCGCCGAGAATTGTCGCATTAGTTGGCAAGACGAATATATTGGCATTTCCCACCTATTAGTTGCCTTTGCAGATGATCAAAGAATCGGCAAGAAAACTCTCCGTAGTTTCAACCTTGATCCTCAAGACTTTGAGCAGAAAGTAAGGGATTTTAAGGTTAAAATCGATAAAATGGAAGCAGAAACGGAAGAAAAAACGGAAAAAACCGAATCCGAACCATCTTTAACCAAATTTGGCCGAGATTTAACGGAAGAAGCCAAAGCCGGAAAACTTGATCCCGTTATCGGTAGGGATGAAGAAGTGCGCCGAGTTATTCAAGTATTATCAAGACGTTCTAAGAATAATCCAGTCTTGATTGGTGAGCCGGGGGTAGGGAAAACGGCGATCGCAGAAGGGTTAGCGCAAAGAATCGTTAATGGTGATGTACCCGATTCTCTCAAAGATAGACAACTGATTTCCCTTGATATGGGTAGTTTAATCGCAGGGGCGAAATATCGAGGACAATTTGAAGAAAGATTAAGGGGTGTCTTAAAAGAAGTCGTCAACTCCGATGGACAAATTATTTTATTTATTGATGAGTTACATACCGTAGTCGGTGCAGGTTCCCGGGAAGGAGGGGCGATGGATGCAGGAAACCTCCTTAAACCCATGTTAGCAAGGGGAGAATTGCGTTGTATTGGAGCGAGTACCCTTGATGAGTATAGGAAGCATATTGAAAAAGATCCCGCCCTCGAAAGACGTTTTCAGCAAGTCTATGTCAAACAACCCAGTGTCGAGGATACCATCTCCATTTTAAGGGGTTTAAAAGAGCGTTACGAAGTCCATCACGGGGTAAAAATCAATGATTCTGCATTGGTGGCGGCGGCAACTTTATCTCATCGTTACATCACAGGGCGTTTTTTACCCGATAAAGCCATTGATTTAGTGGACGAAGCGGCGGCTAAATTGAAGATGGAAATTACCTCTAAACCCGTGGAATTGGAAAACCTCGATCGCCGTTTGATGCAATTAGAAATGGAAAAATTGTCTCTATCGAGAGAAGGGAAAAACGATAAAACTACCCTTGAAAGCCTCGATCGCATCTCCAAAGAAATAGAAGAATTGAAAATAAAACAGAGAGAATTATCATCTCAATGGCAAATCGAGAAAGAATTTTTAGACGAAATTAATGCCCTCAAAGAAGAAGAAGAAGAATTGCGTTTGCAAGTAGAACAAGCAGAAAGGGCTTATGATCTAAATACTGCCGCCCAACTCAAGTATGGCAAACTAGAAACTTTACAGCAGGATATAGAAGCAAAAGAGGCTAAATTACTCGAAATCCAATCCCAAGAAAATGCTATGTTGAGGGAAGATGTCACCGAAGCCGACATAGCTGAAATTGTAGCAGGATGGACGGGAATCCCCCTTAATCGCCTTTTAGAAACCGAAAGACAAAAACTCCTCGAATTAGAATCCCATCTCCATGAAAGAGTGATCGGACAAACTGAGGCGGTATCGGTTGTTTCAGCCGCCATTAGACGCGCGAGGGCGGGTATGAAAGACCCTAATCGCCCGATCGGGTCATTTTTGTTCATGGGACCTACAGGGGTCGGAAAAACCGAATTAGCGAGGGCTTTAGCCGCTTTCCTCTTTGACTCCGAAGACGCAATGGTCAGAATTGATATGTCAGAGTACATGGAGAAACACGCAGTGTCCCGTCTCATTGGAGCACCTCCGGGGTATGTAGGCTATGAAGAAGGAGGGCAATTATCGGAAGCTATCCGCCGTCGCCCTTATTCAGTGGTATTGTTAGACGAGGTAGAAAAAGCGCATCGGGATGTCTTTAACATTCTTTTACAGGTGTTAGACGATGGTAGAATTACCGACAGTCAGGGGCGTTTAGTAGATTTTCGTAATACAATTATCGTCATGACATCGAATATCGGTAGTGAATACATCCTCACATTAGCGGGAGATGATAACAACTATGAACCGATGAAAGATAAAGTATTAGTGGCATTAAGAAAGCATTTTCGCCCGGAATTTCTTAACCGTATTGACGATTTAATCATTTTCCACAGCTTGAAGAAAGATGAGTTAAGACACATTGTTACGCTACAACTCAAACGCCTTGAGAATCTTTTGAGTGAGCAAGGAATCGCCATTGAATTAACTCCAGAGGCACAGGATTATCTGGTAAATGTGGGGTATGATCCTAATTATGGCGCACGCCCTTTAAAACGGGCAATTCAGAGGGAATTAGAAAACCCCCTAGCCACGAAAATTTTAGAAATGGCTTTTACCCAAGGGGATACTGTCTTAGTCACTTTTGAGAAAGATCATTTAGTCTTTCTTGACGCTACCACCCGTTAAATGTAGGTTAAAAGAGGTCTGAGAAAGGAGAATCATGAAGTATTTTTTTTTAAGTGCCGGATGGACATATAATCGTGTTTGGGAAAGAAGCGGTATCTGGAATGAAGTAATGTGGCGGCGAAAACCCCATATTAAGTCTTTGCCTATGGGGATTGTCGAAAATGATCAGACTCTTTGGCTATATGAAGTCGAAGATATAATTATGATGGTGGAAGTTGTCCCCTTGTCCGATAAGGTTAAATTAGATCAAAATATTGGTCAAGTGGTGTTAAAAAGATTAATGGATTCAGATCAGGCACTCGATACCTTGATTAAAGCACAAAAAGTGGTTAAACCTTTGTGAACTACCCACACTCCCCTGACGGTAGAATGTGGGCTTCCTACCCAGAAACCAGCCTAGTAGTAGATTGCTTATGTTTTCATAATGCAATTCTATTTTTTCCTCACTTTCAACCTTTTTTAACAACTCTAATTCTCTTTTTTTTGCTAATCTTTCACCATTATTAAAAAATCTGGCTCTCTTACTTTAAGTATGTAAATTACTGGTTAGGGTAGGGAAAAGGGCATACTTCGACTGTCACTCAGTACAAGTCTCGACTTGTTGATGAGCGTAGTCGAATCACGCTCGATAACCAGAGGGAAGAGGGAAAAGTGAATTTTTAATAATAAATTATAGTTTTCAAGCTAGGTGCAAGATCTGAGCTAAACGTAAAGGAATAGACTTTTTTCGACACTTGGAGATAAATAAGTAAAGTAAATTTTAAAAGAATTATCATCATTAATATTAATCACTTTACCATAAATATCATCCTGAGAGAAACGATTAACTAGATTTAGCTTTAAGTTTTCTAAAGGTTTGGGTAAGTAATATTTTTCTTGACAATTAAGATTAATGATCGCGCCTTTTTCTATATCTTTAATCAGTATTTTTTGAATAGTTCCATAATAAATATCTGTAGTTACATCTTTTTCGTTTAAAGGAGAATATCTAATTTCTATTACTTCTTGAATATCGATAATTTTTTCTTCTATTTCTGGTAAAGTAAGGGCATATTTACCTTTTATTCCTATTATTCTGTAAATGGTAATTGGTTTTTTAACTCCTTTGGGTGATACCTCTTTTGTTTCCCCTATTTCCACTTCTGATTTAAGACTCTTTAAGGTTTTTTCAGAAATTAGTATTTCTCTACCTTTAGTATAGGATTCAATACGATAAGTTAGGTTAACTTCACTGCCCACAATACCATATTTAGTCCTTTTTTCTGAGCCAATATTCCCCACAACAACCTCCCCTGTATTGATACCAATGCCCATTTTTAAGGGGGAATATCCCCATAATTTCATCTGTTTATTAACATCTTCCATGGCCAATTGCATTGCGATCGCACAGGCTATAGCTCTATCTGCATCGTCTTTTCGGGTGATAGGAGCACCAAATAGAACTAAGATACCATCTCCCATAAACTCATCAATTGTACCTTGATATTCACTGATAATATTCGCCATATAACCTAGATAGTAATTAAGGATTTTGACGACTTCTTCGGGGGGAAACTGCTCACTAACGGCGGTAAATCCCCTTAAATCGGAGGTTAGAATGGTTATAGTGCGTCTTTCACCTCCTAGCTTGACTCCTTGAGGGCTTTCTAGTAAAGTATTGACAATTTCGGCACTTAAATAACGTCCGAAGGTAAGTCGTATTTTAGCGGCATTTCTAGCGGTGTAGATAGTGATTACTCTTGCCACTCCCATTAAACCCGTGAGAGGGGGTAAAAGGGGTATCCACCAATTATGGAGGAAGGCATAGTAAACAATGGCGATTAAAACTATGTCTATCCCGACAAAAATGACGATTCCTTGACGAAAATTACTATTGTTACGCAAATTCCACGCTATAATTGCTACTAGTAATGTCCAGAATATAATCCATAAATTTTCTTTAGTTTCATTCCATGTCTTAATTAAGGTGCGTGCTGTGCAGCAGATCCCTTCGGGATCGCCCTTGACACTATCAATAATCTGACTGATAATATGAGCGTGAATCTCCACTCCCGGCATTCTTTGATCAGGGGAGTTAGTATAGGGAGTTAAATGGGCATCTTGGAAACTTTCCCCTATAAAACCGATGAGGATAATCTTGTCTTTTCCCCAATCAGGGGGGATGCGATTCTCTAAAACATCGAATAAACTAACGGTTTCAAAACTATTAACATTGCCTCGATAATTAAGCAAAATTTGATAACCGCCACTATCGGCATGACTGTAACCACCGTCATTTTTTTCAAAGGGAATAAAGACAGTATCCCCTAATTGCCAATAATTTTTCTCTCCTACCGTAGTTAAGTTAATATTTTGCCTTTGTAGATAAACGATGGCTAAATACATAGCAAGACTGAAAGCCTGTTTATCGGGTAAGGCTAATAAAGCGCGCCTAATTTTGTTATCTGGATCTAAAATTGCATCATTAGAGCCGATTTGTTTTTTTTCCTTTAAGATAGGATTAGGTTTTACTCGGTATTGTCTTTTATCCCCCACCATCTTTTCAATGCCTACAATATTCTTATTCTCTCGAAATAATTGATATAGTTCATCAGTACCGGGGGGAATCGGTACATCTCGATAAACGTCTAAGCCAATGGCAACAGGTTGTTGTTTAAGCAGGTTTTGGATTACTTTAGCGTAAATGCCGTCAGATATTATCGCACTGCCTATATTTTCTACATCTTCCTCTCCTATACCCACGATTACGATTCTCTCGTCTTGGGGAAGGCTCGATCGCATCTTGATAAATAAATCATAGGCAAATAACTCAAAAGGTTGAAACAAACCAAAATAACGAGCAAGAATAATCGCACCAGAAATTAAAGGAGTGGCAACCCAAACTCCTCGCCATTGCCAGAAAAAAGATTGAACTTGCTTTGAAAAACTCACAATTAATGATGCAACTTTTCTTATAGAATAACAATATTTATAAATATATAAATGGTATTGCTGATTTAAGGTATGAATCTCGTTTTTAAGTAATAAGTCATCACCCTTTCCCCTCACCACCCCTCCCCTCATCACCCCTTCCCCTCATCACCCCTTCCCCTCATCACCCGAATTCAGCAACGCCATATAAATTAATAATACTTTTCCTTTTTCAATTTAGAAACTAGCTTATTATATATTGATGAATTCAAAAATTGGCATTCTTTATGGTGTTAGTGTTGGTACAGGTGATCCAGAATTGATTACCATTAAAGCCTTAAAAATTATTCAAAATACTCCTATTATCGCTTTTCCATCTGGTATTAATCACAAGTTAGGGAAGGCAGAAACTATCATTCAAACCTATCTACAACCCCATCAACAAAAATTACCTCTGAGTTTTCCTTATGTATTGTGTCAGGATACCTTAGAAAAAGCGTGGCAAACAATGGCATCACAGGTATGGGAATATTTAGAGAAAGGCTTAGATGTAGCTTTTGCCTGTGAAGGAGATATAAGTTTCTACAGCACTTTTACTTATTTAGCGGAATATATCCAAAAAATTGAGCCGAATGTGAAAATAGAAAGAATAGCAGGGGTTTCCTCCCCAATGGTTGCCGCTTCAGTGTTAGGGATTCCTTTAACTATGCAGGGGGAAAAATTAGCAGTTTTACCAGCCCTTTATTCAGTGGAAGAATTAGAATCAGTTTTAAATTGGGCTGAAGTAGTTGTGTTAATGAAAGTAGCTTCTGTTTACGAAAAAGTATGGCAAATTTTAGCAAAAAGGGACTTATTATTTTCTTCTTATGTTGTTGAAAAAGCAACACTAGCTGAAGAAAAAATTTATTGCAGTCTCGATAATTTCCCTAATTTAAAGTTAAATTATTTTTCAATTTTAATTATTAAGAATAAGATAGGGAGTAGCGAGAGTGATAAAATTCTGTCTTCATCTTATCACCCGACACCTGATACCTGATCCCTAAAACTGGACTAATATTTTTTATACATATTGCTGCAAAATGTATGTATTGACTACGCTATGTTACTTTCTAAAGTGACAACAGTTTTTTGAGCAAACCAAGAAGAAAGAATTTGCTCAGAGATTTGAGGTGCGGTTAAGCCTAAATCCACAAAAGATTGATTCGGTGTTGCATGATCTACGAGAATATCAGGTACACCAATACGTTTTAATTTTGCCATTACTTCCCCCTCTGCTAAGGCTTCCGCTACGGCTGAACCAAAACCGCCCATAATACAACCTTCTTCAAAGGTGACAACTTTGCCGATTTTCTCTGCTAAAGGTAAAATTAACTCAGTATCTAAAGGCTTAACAAAACGAGCATTAATCACCGTGGCTTCGATACCATGTTCGCTTAAAATACCCGCAGTTTGCATAGCAGTATTCACCATTGAACCATAACCGAGTAATAACACATCATCCCCCTGACGCAGAATTTCCCCCTTCCCAATTTCTAATGCTTCCCAACCTTCCTCGGCTAAAGGTACACCAATACCACTACCACGGGGATAACGCATGGCGATCGCACCTTTTGTATAATTAATACCAGTAACTAACATCCGTTGCAATTCGGCTTCGTCTTTGGGCGCCATAACCACCATATTCGGGATACAACGTAGATAAGCAATATCATACATCCCCTGATGAGTAGGACCATCCGCCCCCACAATTCCCGCGCGATCTAAACAGAAAAATACAGGTAATTTCTGAATACAAACATCGTGGATAATCTGATCATAAGCCCGTTGTAAGAAAGTAGAATAAATCGCCACTACAGGACGCATTCCCTCACAAGCCAAACCTGCGGCTAAAGTAACAGCGTGCTGCTCTGCAATACCAACATCAACATATTGCTCAGGTAACTTTTGTTGTAACTTATCCAACCCTGTACCCGTAGCCATCGCCGCCGTGATACCGACAATTTTGGGATTATTACTCGCTAAAGTAGTCAAAGTGTGAGCAAAAACCTTAGAATAGCTAGGAGGCTTGGGCTTATTAGAAGGAATCGGTTTCCCCGTAGCTAAATTAAAGGGATTTTGAGCATGATAACCCACTTGATCCTTTTCTGCCAAAGCATAACCCTTACCCTTAACCGTTGCCACATGAACTAATACAGGACCTTTCACCTTATGAGCTTTATTGAAAGTTTCAATTAACTCACTTAAATTATGACCATCAATCGGACCAAAATAAGTAAAGCCTAATTCTTCAATTACCGCCCCCACTTTAGGCATAGCCAAGCGTTTCATTGCCTCTTTGAGGTTTTTCATCTCAGGGGATAAATTCTCACCATCACCGAATAAAGGTAAATGCTTGAATTGTTCCTCTAAATTACCCGTGATAAACTGAATCGGATCAGATAAACGCACCTTATTCAAATAACGAGAAATCGCACCCACATTGGGAGAAATAGACATTTCGTTATCGTTTAAGACAACCATTAAATTAGTATGGGGTAAATGCCCAGCGTGGTTAATGGCTTCTAATGCCATCCCCCCAGTTAACGCCCCATCACCGATAATGGAGACAACCTTAAAATTATCACCCTTGCTATCTCTTGCCAAAGCCATCCCTAACCCTGCGGAGATGCTCGTAGAGGCGTGTCCCGCCCCAAAATGGTCAAATTTGTTCTCACTGAGCTTTAGATACCCTGCAATGCCATCTTTTTGTCGTAAAGTATGAAAATCATGGTATCTGTCTGTAAGCATTTTATGGGGATAAGCCTGATGTCCTACATCCCAAATTACCTTATCATGATCTAAATCTAGGGTTTGATATAAGCCAATGGTTAACTCCACAACCCCTAAACCGGGTCCTAAATGCCCCCCTGTTGCCGCTACGGTTTCCAAATGCTTTTCTCTGATTTGTTGTGCGATGTCTTCTAACTGCCGAATGGATAAACCGTGTAGTTGATTGGGATGGGTTATTTCGCTTATGTGCATTATTCTTTTTTCCCTATAATATATATTGATTAATGTCTCAAATTGTTAAGACTACTTTCCTTTATTTTGTCTTAATTTTTATTTTATTGCCGTAGCAAAGGGAAAATATACTATAGCACCTAAGTTCGATATAAGTAAGTGAGTAAAATTAATTGTCTGTTTACGCTGACAAAGACAAGGGGTTTTAACCCCTTGTTTAAAGAATTTACATTAGACTTCTCCAGAAATCGGGCGGGAAGTGCGAACTACAAAGGAAAAATCTTATTTTTCTTCTACACAATAAGAAAAAGGGAAAGAGTTTTGCAACTCAATTAACTCGTCTCTGTGAGCTTGAATAGTAAGAATTGTACCAGTAGAATTCTCTGGTTTCCCATCGAGGCGAAAAGCCACTTTCTCCAGCCTTCCAGCCCCACGCCAATAAAACCAACCTGCAAGGGGGGCTAGAATAATTGAGGGGATAAAATATGTTGATTCAGTGGCAAAAAGCATCGATAAGACTAAGGCAAAACAAAATAAGCCACATCCTGCTAAAAGGCTGAGGAAAACGGCTAAAAACATACTCGGAGAAACAAAACCTTCTAGGGTGACAATATTTTTTTCTGTGTCAAGAGCTTTTACTTGATAAGATCTTTGGAGAAAATAATTGCGTAAATAACTTAAAATATTGTCCTCATTATCTTGACAAGTGAGAGTGACAATTTCGGTGCGGTCTTTAATACTACCTCTAATGAAAAAGAATAAACCTATCATCAGTAGTATAGTCAATGACAATGTTGAAATCATTTTTATTTCTTTTATTTTCTGGTTCTTCATTTAATAATTTAAAGCATTTTCTTTGGTAATCGATGAGACATCTTCAATAATTCTCAACGAAGGGGGCTAACTCCACACCCAGTATTGTGTAAGTATTTTGCGCCCTGATAGAAAGTTTGGCTTTTTTTCACGACTATTATCTTTTTCTTCATTCAGGATTAGAATAAGTTAAAATGGGGTTGACTATTCCCTATAAATTAATTCTGTAACTATCCATGTTGTCAAAAGTTAAAGTTCTTCGTCCTGATGGAATGCTTGATGCGAGTAAAGCGGTTCAATTTCGTCAACAAATTAAGGATTTAATTGGTGAAGGTGTAAATCTGATTTTGATTGACTTGAAAAAAGTTAATTTTATGGATAGTTCTGGTTTAGGAGCTTTAGTATTAGCCTTAAAGATGGTTCGAGAAAAAGGCGGAAAATTGTTTTTAATGTCTTTGAACGATCAAGTTAAGATGTTATTTGAGTTAACCAATACTGGACATCTTTTTGAGGTTGTTAATGATAAGTCTGAATTGGAAGAAAGATTGAAAAGTTAGCGGAGCAATTGACTGTTGACAAAAAACTAACTAAACTTAATTATAGTTTATTATAT
>CAYPDC010000078.1:0-18661 GCA_964409355.1 uncultured Cyanobacterium sp. | reverse complement strand
ATAACTTAATCACTATATACTATATGAAGTTTCAAAAAAAAGTGCGGAATGTAGGATAATAGACTCATCTTCAGGATCGATTAACCATCCTAATTGTGTACCTTGCTCAAGACAAAAGATAATTTTTCTAATGACTTTATTGGCAGATTGCTCAGGGGATAAAATTTCGATCGCCCAATCTGGGTAAATTTCAAAACGATTAGCGATTTTGCCCTGTTCATTTTTAGGAATCCTCTCCCAAGTAAAGACTGAAATATCTGGCACGATAGAAACACCTGCAAAAGTACATCTTAACTCGGTAAAAGCATGAGCTAATTTATTTGGTAAAACAATTTCGTTAATTTTTGTACCTAAACGTATTTGTAAAGTGCTATGTTGTCCTTGAGGCATGGGTTTTTGTTCTATTTTTCCATCTATATATTCACTGTAGGGCTTTGTTTCGGGATATTCTAAAAATTGCTCTAAGGTTATGTTGGGTTTAACTTGAGTGAGAGTCGCCATTTTTGTATATAGTGGGTTTTACTTTTTCATTTTAAATCAACAAAGAATAAACAGGGGAGGTGCGATCGAGCTTAGTCAAACCGCCCCTAGATGATTTAGTAAAGTTATCCATTTCATAATTGAATCATTATGAGTTCGTCATTATTTGTTTTTTGCGAGGATCAAAAATAGCTAATGATCTATAAATTAGATGACTGACACTAGGAGGAAAGATAGCTCGAAGAATAGGTATGGCAACGGCTAAATATTGCCACTTTGGTAAATTAAGCATTTTGCAACCTTCCCAACCTATTTTTGCTTGATCTATGGCATGATTTAAACGTTGTTTTTTCTGACTATTTGCTGTAAAACGGTAATAAATTAAAGGTTCAGAAAGATTTGCAAATCGCAAACCTTGTTTCGCACACCTAAACCATAAATCATAATCTTGGCGACGACGAATTTGAGGATTATAGTTTCCAGCTTGTAATATTTTATCTCTTTTAAAGGCAACTGTTGGATGGATAAAAGGACAAGCCCAGATTGATTTAACTATTTCTTCATGAGATAAGGGCATTGCTCTTATTAGTCCTTGCTTTCCATTTTCATCGATTTCGATCGCACCTCCTCCTAATATATCAATATTCGGATTTTCTTCTAAAAACTGAATTTGTTTAGCAAATCGATCGGACAAACAAATATCATCGGAATCTATCCTAATTATATATTTGCCTTTCGCTTGTTCTACTCCTAACGCTAAAGAGTAACCCAATCCTCGATTTTTTTCGTTTCTAATGATTCTGATATTGGAATATTGAGACTGAAAATCATTGATAATTTCGGAAGTGCGATCGGAAGAATAATCATCGATAATGAGAAATTCCATATCTTCAGTAAGTTGTAGAACAACACTTTTGATCGCTTCTTCTACAAAAACCTCATCATTATATACTGACATCAAGACCGTAAAAAATTAGGATTTTAAAAATTGTCTTTGATTCTCGTCACGAGGAGTTAAGAAAAATCTCAATATTTTTTGTGCGCCATGTAGCAATCCCAATACCAAAAAAATCTTGATCTTCAGTCCAGATTGGACAGTTCAAAGAAAGAGCTAATGCTACAATAGACCAATCTTTATGATCTCTTTCTCCAATACGATTTAAAGCATTTTGTTTATAATCGATGTAAATTTTTTCTTCAATATCAAATACTATTTTTCTTAGATTATTTAACGTATCTAAAGCCTGTTTTTCTTCTCTAGGAGTTAAATGACGTTTTTGAGCAATCTTGGGAATGTGAAAACTAACCTCGTCATAACAGACCTCTGGGGTACAAAAAACAACTTCTTTATGGTAATCTACAATTAGAGAAAATGTTTTGATGCCTAAAATTGCACGAATTAAAATGTTAGCATCAAGTACGATCGTGTTATTCTGATTACTCATTGATTAATTTTTTTTCTCAATTCTCGGAAGTCTGCCACAATATCATCTTCAGTTAGATTTTTTTCTGCCAAAATTTGACCAAGTTTTGTGACTGCTTTTTTTAAAGATTCTATTTCTTTGTCTTGGGGTTGAATTTGAGGAACGGCAGAATATGTAATGGGTTCAACTTTTAACATAATTTTTCCTTTGTTCTATATATATAGGCACATTATAACAAAAAGCTAGTTTTTTCAATTTAATCGAGTGCGATCAAACCTTTTGGGATGATAAAAAGTTATTAATTCAAAGACTTAACCAACTAAATATTTGTTGAGCTGATAATGGTAAATTTTCCTGTAAATCTTCTAAGACAATTAAATTTTCTTCATTGAATTTAATTATAGGGAATTGATTTGACTTTAAGATCATAATCGATTCATCTTCAGGATCAATTAACCATCCTAATTGTGTACCTTGCTCAAGACAAAACATAATTTTTCTAATCACTTTATTTGCCGATTGTTCGGGGGATAAAATTTCGATCGCCCAATCTGGGTAAGTTTCAAAACGATTAGCGATTTTGCCCTGTTCATTTTTAGGGATTCTCTGCCAAGTAAAAACAGAAATATCTGGCACAATAGAGACACCCACAAAAGTACATCTTAACTCTGGCAAGGCATAAGCTACTTTATTTGCTAATGCTACTTCGTTAATGATACTACATAAACGACCTTGTAAAACGCTATGTTGTCCTTGGGGCATGGGTTTTTGTTCTATTTTTCCATTGATATATTCACTATAAGGCTTCGTTTCGGGATATTCTAAAAATTGCTGTAAGGTTATATGGGGTTTAACTTCAGTGAGAGTCGCCATTTTTGTTTATAGTGGATTTTACTTTTTCATTTTAATCTTTTAAGTTTAATACTTCTATATAGCGTTTATCTAAATAGTGAGGTACACTTCTTTCCTAACGGCAAAGAGTTTAAGAATCTTCCCTGTACCTCATAAATGTGGGAATTGCGATATATTCTTTTAAGGCTCCAACATAGTTTATGATACTTTCTTTGTTTGTAAAACTTTTTCATAAATAGCCTCAATTTGTTTTACCATTTCGTTTGCATCAAATAATCGAGAAATCTTTATTTGGGCATTTTTACCTAAACGAATTCGCTCTTCTGGATTTTCTATTAAGTAGATCAAATGCTCGACTACTTGATTAATATTACCCGGTTCAAAAATGAGACCAGATTCCATATGAGTAATAACTTCTGGTATTCCTCCCAATCTAGGCACAACTACTGGCAAACCCGTAATTGCTGCTTCAATCATTGATCTTCCCATCGCTTCCCAAAGTGATGTAAAACAAAAAATATCAGAACCTTGCAAAATCTCAGGCACATTTTGACAAGCACCTAAAAACTTAACGTTATTCTCTAATTTTTCTTTTTGAACTTGTGATTCTAATTGAGGACGTAATTCTCCGTCTCCGACTAAAAGAAGGATTGCATCATCGTGTTTAACCACAACTTTAGTAAACGCTTCTATTAGCAAATAAGGAGCTTTCTGAGGATCTAACCTCCCAACCATGACAATAACAGGGCATGATGGAGATAACCCTAAGTTTTGACGGATTATATTTCTATCATATTGTTGAGTGAATTTTGCTAAATCTATACCAGTATAAACAGTTTGAGAACGTTCCCAATCAAGTAATCCATAATACAATGCTTCTCTGCGATCAACTTCACTGAGAGTAATAATAAAATCAGTACAATATCTCACGCTTTTTTCTAACGTAATATACAATTTTTGTTGCCACTTAGGCATTTGATCATGGAATGGAAAACCATGAATGGTATGAACAATAACGGGAATACCCATTAAATTAGCGGCTACTCGTCCTAAAAGCCCAGCTTTTGTACTATGAGTATGTACAATGTCAATCTTTTCTCTTCTTAACAACTTGACTATTTCCCAAAAGGCTAGAACATCATTGAAAGGATTAATTTCCCTTACTAAATGAGAGATAGGATGAAATTGATCACTTATTTCCTGTGCTAAATTTAACCACTCACCTTCTGGATTAGAAGCTAAGTGTACATCAAATAAATCTCGATTATGTTTTTTAATAGTAATTAGAGTATTATCTTGAGCTCCTCCCACTGCTAACCGTGTAATTAAATGCAAAACCCGAATCTTTTTCATAATTTCCTCAAAATAGCTTAGATTTTTTCTTTTTTGTTACCATAAAGACTTATAAACTTTCACAACTCCAGATATGTAAGATTCAGTAGAAAAAAGAGTTTCAACCCTATTTTTCCCCTCTTGTCCCATAGACTTTCTCAATTGAGAATCAGAAAGTAATTTTTCAAGTGCTTGATAAAGAGCTGTAGAATCTGCAGGTGGCACGACAAATCCAGTTTTATTATCTATTACTTGCTCTCTTACTCCTGCAATGTCAGTGGCAACAACAGGAATTTGAAAAGACATAGATTCTAAATGTGTCCGGGGAAACCCCTCATTTCCTTTAACTTCAATTTCTTTATCATTGATCTTTATTTTTTCATAACTAATAGATGGAAGAACAGATATATCTGTAAATTTATAAAAAGAAAAAGGGTTAGATTGCCAACCAGTAAAAGTGACATTACTAATTTTATGTTTTTGTTGCATTTCAAAAAGCCAATGCTGATACTCAGAATATTCTTCGGGAAAATCTCCTATGCACAGAAAAACAACTTTATTTTCCCATCCACGATTGTTCAATTTAGATATGGCTTCCAAAAGATAATGATACCCTTTAAAAGGTACAACTGTCGCAAAACAAGAAACAACTAATACTGATTCTTGTTTTAAATGCTGAATCCAAGGAATAATATTACCTTTATGAGAAACATCGGATGTTCCGTTATAAACTGTTGTTGTTTTGACACGTGCATTATCACTTAAAGAACTCTGTATAGAATCACAAACAGTAATTATCCTATTACTTAGCACCTCAAATATAGTTTGAAAAGATCCGGAAAAGGGTAATTCTCCTCGTAAATGAGATACTAAAGGAATATTTAATAAACGGGCGGCTAATCCTGCTAAAACACAGCCTCGAACATCATTTACATGAACTATATCAATTTTGAATTGTTTAAATAATTTAATAAGACTAAAAGTATATGGTAAAAGTTCGGTAAAAAATAGCCATATTTTGAACGACAAATTCCATGTAAGCGATAATTTACCAAATTGGTTTAGTGATTTTTCTGTGGGCAAAATAATGGTTCTTATTCCATGAGAACGATATGTTTCAGCCACCATTCCTTCCTCTGTAATAATTACAATAGGAAAGATTTCAGAAGGTAAATTAACTATAAGTTCAAATAAACTACGATTTGCTCCTGCCATTCTCTGATAGTAGGAAATATAGAATGCCACACAGATTTTTTTAGAAGTCATACTTTTTGTTTTAGTTGATACTTTTTGAGTGTTACAGAATAAATAGTCTTTTAGTTTATTCATTTCTTCAACAAATAAAATCTGAGATTTTTTTAATTATTCCTCGAAATCTAAATGACCATAGCCGAAAATTTCAACATCTTGTGCAAATCTTTTTTTAACAATATCCCACGTCTCTATCGAATAGTAAGACTTATATGATTTACGTTCTATTGTGTTCATTTCTTTATTTTTTTCGTGTGGAAGTTCTGTATCTTGAAGATTAACTTTTTTACAGATATAGCAGAAATCTTCATTAATTGTTTCTATATGACCAATAAAATCTACGACACATTTTCCTTGAGAATCGAAAAGAAATGAATATTGAGATCTAATATGTTTATCTAAATACTCATCTGGGATTTCAGAAATAGATTTTATAAAATCTGTAAATGACATAGATTCTTTAAGAATTGGATATTTTAAAATTTTTAAGGGCAGATTAAATGGTAAAAATAAACTCAAATTAATTAAAGTATCTCTATATATTGGATAGTTCATATTGACTCCAAGATTCAACTTGGTTTCGTATGATGCTACTAATCTTTCATAGGGATTTCTTACAAATGCGAACTTAAAGTAATCTTTATAAAAACTATTATATTCTTTTTCCCGTACGGAGGGAAAATGTCCAGAATGCAAAGAAAGGCTATTTATATTAAGTAAATTTTTAAAATAAAGTTTTAGGCTTCTACTTGCCACTTTAGGTATAGGAACATATATTAGTTTAAACTGATGAATAACAATATTATTACCTTTTTTTTTTGGCAGATAAAGTATTTTTTCTACAATACTCAGTCTTAGTAATCTTTTTATATTTCTTACAATATTTTGAAATAACATAATTGTATAAAGAATGTAAATATTTTAAAACTTCATGATTAAGTGATTGGACAAAATTAATTTCATAAGCAACAGTCTTAATTTATTATTCTACCGTTTTTATTACAAAAATAACAGGATAAATAATTTTGTCTATCTACTTGTTATAATTATAATAAATGAATGAGTTTAAGAAAATACTTTTCATAATTATTTGCGATAACTTGGGCATGAAAATTGTTAGCACGATTATGACCCTCAAAAGAAATTTTTTGACGAAGTTCTGAATTTTTTAATAAATCTATCGTAGATTTCGCTAATTCTTCACTATTACCAACGGGAACTAAAAATCCATTGATTCCATGATCAATAATTTCATCGGGGCCAGAAGGACACTTAGTAGAAATTACAGCAGTTTCACAAGCCATGGCTTCAACAATAACATTACCAAATCCTTCAAATAAAGAAGAAAGAATAAATACATCTCCAGATGCCATGTATTTATAAGGGTTATCTTGGAAGCCTAATAACTTTACATGGTCTTCTAAATTGAGATCACGAATTTGCCTCTCCAATTTTGATTTTAGTTTTCCTTCTCCAATTATCCATAATTGAGCTGGTATTTGATGACGTAGTTGAGAAAATGCCTCTATAAGATAAGAAAATCCTTTTTGTTCTGTTAATCGCCCACACGCTACGATTAGAGGATCTGTTTTTTGAAAATTATCTGGTAATGGTTCTTTAGCCAAAGAAATTATTTGATCTTCAAAACCCGCATTATAAATTACAGTTATTTTTTGTCTAATAGAAGGTATTAGTTTGTTAAGATCATCAGCTACTCCTTGAGATAAAGCTATAACACCATCAGCCTTAGAGTAAAGTGTTTTCATTAAGTGAAGCAACCATTGATGTTGTTTTAAAGGTTGGTTCTGTACGCAGAGAATTAACTTCGGAGAATTTTCCATTTTCTGACGGGCAAGGATTGCTGCAAGATTAGCATGATCCATCACAGAACAGATAATATCGGGCTTTTGTTGCTGAATTAAGCGACGTAAGGGAATAATTGCACGAAGCATTCGCAAAGTACTTGAATTTATTTTTCCTGTTGGCAGATAGTGAACTTCAACTTGGTTTGTTAATTTTGATTCGTAACTACCACCTGAACGAACAAGAGCTAAAGAGATTTTAAATTTTTGATAATCAAAATGATTTAAAAGTCTCAATAGGTGCATCTCTGCACCCCCCCCACCCAAAGAAGAGGTAAAAAAGAGAATTTTATGTACTTTATTCATAAATTAGAAATTCTATCATAAATTATTATTAGTATATCGTAAATTTCGATTCTGCTTAGGTTTAAATTTTATCAGACCAAATAAGTACAATATCAAAACCGTAGGAAAAAATTTTAATATCCAACTAATAATTGGACCACTACCAAAGGAAAAACCTGTTAAAGTTAATAAGTATAAAAAGATTGCCCCTGGTTTTTGAGCATGAAAGGTATAAGTTTTAGCTAACCATTTATGAAATATCCCGAACATTATGAAGACAAATATTACACCCAATATTCCAAAATTCCAATAGGCTTCCCCTATATCACCAGGTGGATTTCCCGCATTGGAATTAAAGAATTCTTTCCCAGCAATTCCTCCAATGGCTCTGGGTTTTTCGGGCCAGATATTGCGAGGAATAAATGTTGTAGGGATAGCTAAGTATGAGTAGCCATATAAATAGTCAACTCTTTCTGGAACTAAAGCAAATAATGGGTAAGTACTAGATTTAGTCCCAGCTCTCATAGCTAATTCACCCTGTGATGACTCAGAATCATCTTGAGTACCAAATGTCGATTCTAAGGCTGCGTTTGTGTCTGTTAAAGCATTCCAATCAATTGTGTTAGTATGAACACTACTACGAAAATTCCCTAATAAACCAAGAACAATTAAACCCAGAAAAAAATAAATTAGAATTTTACCTGCGATCATTTTTTGTTCTCTCAACATCCAAATACATAAACCTGTACCGACAGGAATGATAATTGCTGAACGAGAACCGTTCGCAAGAAAAGAGATACTCATAGATAAACTTACACAAACCCAAAACCAAGGTTTGACTAATGATAGTCTGTCAACAGCAAACCATAATAAACAAGCTACTAACCCCAGTTGAATAAAAGGCACAAATATAGCATCTCCTTCTGCAGTAATACTTTGAGTTCTTCCTCTTGCCCATGAGAGAAGATGAGCAGTTAATCCACCTCTTTTTTGAATAAACCAGATAAATACGGTAAAAGAAAAAGAGATAATAGCTATAGCTTTGATTTCAATTAATTTAGATTTAACCGTAAATAAATCACGACGATAGCCTTTGACTTTGAACAGAAAAAAACCTACATAATAAGAAATCAGGGCAAGAAATTCATAGAGAGAAATTTCTGTTTTTAACTCAGATAATTGTTCCGAACTCCAACCAATAAGAGCTAAATTATATGGTAGCAAAAAACCAAAAACATTGAAATTTCCTGTAATTAGTCCATTTATTTTACTGACTATGTCTGGAATCTCAAGCATTGAAGATAATAAAAAGCCAAAAATTAATGGATGAAAAATACCATAACTCGGCTTTAATATTAAAGGCAAAGCAGAAAGAAGGAAATTCATCAAAATCACTAAGGAAGTAATATCAAAATTAGAATAAGGTGATAAGAATATATCAAGCAATTTGAGAAAAAATATAATTCCCAAAAATATTCTGATAATTAATAACAGTTTTGGAGAGATTGAAACAAAAGGATTATTTTTTATTGCATTTTTTTTTATCGCCATCATCATATTAAAATAAGTTTAAAGTTTACTTGATTACAATTTGATCTAAAAACCACTTTATTCGTTCCCAGTATTGACTGGTATATAAATAGGGTCTGTTCTTTTCTACGATTATTCCAATTTCACTAGGTAAATTATTTTCCATTACCCTAATAACCTGAAGATTAGCTTCAGGAGTATAATGTTGACCATCATAAGTATTTATACGAGATGTAGTTAAAGATGATGGAATAGAGAAATCATGTAGTGCATCAAAAAAATGACTCATTTCAATCATCGATAAAAGATATTTTTCCAATAAATTCTTGTTATAAAGACGATTTACTACAGTCCAAGCCGATAGCGGTGGAGCATAACCAACAAAGTATGCTTCAGGAAAAATTGTTTTTAATTCTTTATACATTTGAACGACTGAAGAATCGTATTTTGCTTTTTCTTGTTGATTAGTTGTTATTTTAGGATTAAATTTTCTCATCGGTTTTCTGATTTTAACCTCAAAAGTTGAGTCATAATAACGGGGTTGAGGTTTCAAGGGGTTGAAAAGAGTTTGAAGAGAAAAAATTGTCGTATCAAAAGAGAAAAGAGTTTGATAGAAAGGAGTAGGTAACTTTTGAGAACGAATAAACTCAGGAGTGGTATTGTTTTGAGGATAGGTAAAATTAAATTCATCTATTCCTACATAAACAATACTAGGATTAAAATTTAAAGATTTTATATATTTTGCATAGTCAATAAAATCCGTAATTTTCCCAGCACTAAAAGCAAAGTTAAAACAATTATGACCTGAAATTTGACTAGCGGGTAATAGTGTTGTCTTGGAACTTCCAAGAATTACACAATCATAATTTGAGGTTTGATAATTATTCAAAAACAAATTCATCTTGGATATACGTTCATTAATCACACGATTAACCCCAGTAATTTGATTGCCTTTATAATACCAAAGTGGGTCAATTATCCAATTAATACTCACAAATATTAAAACAAATATTAATATCGTACCTAAATAATATGTAAGATAACTCCAGGCAGAATTTTTTTTTGAACTGGAAAATATTTTTGTTTTCAAGGGATTAAGACGCATTATGTATAAGTGATAAAAAACATTAAAAATAAATATTAAAAATAATAGTTTTAAAATTCAAAGTAAAGAAATGGACTTGTGCGACTCATACTAAAAATAGATAAGATAGTGATAAAGCCCATGAAAAAAGCCCAAAATGAGTTAAATTGCCATTGCCATATTTTTTGTTGTGTATTTTGAATGCAAAATAAACTGTATCCTCCAAGCCATTCTTGTACATTAGGTAAAAACCATACAAACAAAAGCATTATTCCAATGGTAAAGAGTGCAATTATGGTTTCAGGATAGCCTAAAATATCGGATTTTATTAACCAACCGTTTAATCCAAACATTGACGATAGTATTCTTCGACTTGATTCCATATTATTTGCCCGAAAGAAAACCCAAGCCACAGTAACACAACTAAATGTAACTAAAACGGATATTAAGTTATACCAAGATTTTTGAACCCATAAACAATTTTTTGTCCATTGATGCCAGATACGATGGATAACAAGTAAACCTCCATGAATTCCGCCCCAAAAAATAAAAGTCCATCCAGCACCATGCCACATTCCTCCTAATAACATAGTCATTATTAAATTTGTATAACAACGTAGTGTACCCGAACGACTACCTCCTAAAGGAATATAAAGATAATCTCGAAGAAAATTAGACAAGGTAATATGCCAACGACGCCAAAAATCTTGAATACTATTCGCTTTATATGGAGAATTAAAATTAATTGGAAGATTAATTTGTAGCATTGCTCCCAACCCTAAAGCCATATCACAATATCCAGAAAAATCAAAATATAATTGAAGTGTGTAGGCTAAAACCCCTATCCAACTATCTATAAAAGTAAGAGCTAAAGAATTTGATGCTCTATCAAATAATGGATTTGCATATTCTGCTAGGCGATCAGCAATAACTAGCTTTTTACAAAGTCCCATAAAAAAAATAGTAATACCAATCATCAATTTTTCAAGATTAAATTTATGCAGTACTGAATTAGCAAATTGATGGGTAAGTTCTTCATAATGAACGATGGGGCCAGCAATTAATTGGGGGAAAAAAGTTACAAATAGAGCATAATTTGGAAAATCAGAACATTTTTGTCCTCGAAAAATATCTACTAAAAAAGCTATTTGTTGAAAAGTAAAAAAAGATATTCCGAGAGGAAGAATTGTATTGCCTAGTGTAAAATTAGATTCAATAAAACTATCAGAAATAGATACGAAGAAATTAGCATACTTATAATAAAACAACAATCCTAGATTAAATATTAATCCCATTGTAAGAACTGATTTGCGAATTGTTATACTCCATTGTTTTTGTTGATATAACAAAATTCCTAGCAGATAGTTGATAACAACGGAGACTCCAATCAAAGATAAATATTTTGGATTCCACCACCCGTAAAAAAATAAAGAAGCTATTAACAACCAATAGACTGCCCATTTTCTTTGACTCGAATTTACAAATCTATAAAATCCGATTAAGACAATCGGAAGAAATATAAAAATGAATTCATAGGAATTAAAAAGCATATATGATTACTTACTCCCAAGATGATAAATCCAAATTAAAAGACTTTGCCAATTCACGGTTAAACGGTTCAAAATATAAGTCAAGTTCCGCCAAGGCTTGTTTATCTTCATCTTTCTGTTTAGAATTGGAAGGTGTTGCCTGTAAATTAACATAAATATCACGAACAAGTTTTTTAAATGTGTTTGGTACAAAGCGAGAAAAATTCTGTACTTGACGATGTAAATTCAAGTTTTTAATGTGATAAGTCTTATTTTTGTGTTCAAATAAATAAGAATCGTAAAAAGTAGAAGATATACCTATTTTATGACAAAGATTTTTCATAAATCGACTAGAATCTTGAATTAAATCCTCAAACAATCGTATATGAAGATTTTCTGGTGGGAAAACATCTATCCATTTTTTTAAATAATTGATATAACAACTGTAATTAATATCGTTATACAAAACATAAGAACTTCCCGAATGATTACAATACATCTTAAACTCTTCTAATGTTTTTGTTTTAACTAATTTAACATATTCACTAAAAGTTAAATTTTCATTTAAACGAGCCCTATTATTGAGGGTAAATTGATAAGAGGAATAAATTCTTTGGGACGGTTTTCTTAAGATAAAAACAACCATCGGAACAGTAGGCAATTCTGACAAAACTTTGACTGCCGTCTGTTGGTAAAGATAGTGAGTTGTGGCATCACAAATATACTTTTTATTGGCATTATGAAAATATTTTTCATAACCTTTTAGTCCACAATCATGATAGTTATTGTCACGAATACAAAGAGGATGATCGTGATCCATTAAAAAAAATGTTTCTTTCGGATTTGAACCAGATACTTCTGGATGATCGACAAGCCAATTAAAAACAGAGCTTGTTCCACATTTTGGGGCTCCTCCGATAATTAAGTTAGGAAGTTTCATTTTTCCTCGCAAATTAAGAATTAACTAATTTATGTTTACCTTTAAAAATCCCTATTTTTTTTAAAATACGATAGAGATTATAAGATGTAGGATAGTTAACCAATTGTGCCATTTTTCCTTTTAAAGCATTCTTATTGGTTATTCCATGGGGAAGTGGTTTATCTTTTATTCCCTGAATATCTAAAACATAAGCAGGTTTATTTTTTAAGACCCAATAACCAGGATAAGGATATAGATTGGGTAAAGGATTACTAGGT
Source organism: uncultured Cyanobacterium sp. (assembly GCA_964409355.1). Lineage (GTDB taxonomy): Bacteria > Cyanobacteriota > Cyanobacteriia > Cyanobacteriales > Cyanobacteriaceae > PCC-10605. The sequence continues at coordinate 5,835 of CAYPDC010000078.1, read as the reverse complement.
TTTCCCCATTCAGTTATTTGGATTTGATCTGTAAAAATTTGAAATGCTGATTTAATGGACATAAGATCACCTAACATGAACTCTTTTGTACCATGAAAATGGATTGGAACATTGATCATGACTTTTCCATTAGGCTTACAAACCCGAAAACACTGATATAAACCCCATAGTATTGTACAACCGTTTTCGCCCCAGTGTTCCATTGTTTGATTGCCGATGACCAAATCAAAATAATTATCTTCATAAGAGAGTTCGGCAAGATTCTCGATTCGAGTAGCTACTGTTTCTTTTCCTATGTATATTTTTTGAGGATCAATACCTTCATAAACAGCACCAACCTGTTCACAATATTTTTTGATTCTAGTCCAAGACCCACAACCTACATCTAAAACTTTCATCTGAGGTTGAATTTGAGTAAGATATTCTTCTACAATAGGAATCATACATGCTCCTAAAGGAGGAGGAGGGAGTTGACGATCCAATGTATTAATAGCGATATTATGTGCCGAACACGTATCGACTTCTCGCATTTTACAATCTGTACAAGATGGCATTATTTTAAAAATTTTATAATTAATTGTTTTTCTGAAGATCGAAGAAATTATTTTGATTTTAACCAATCAGATAAGTCTTGTCCAGTTAATTTCTGCAAAAGCTGAATATCTTCACTAAAATATTTAATTAATTCTTGTTGTAATTCTGGATATAAGTGTTCTCGTGGCTGTTTACTAAGATTATTTAATTGAATCGACTTCATTAAATTATTGTTCAATTTCAATACTTGAACAAGCCCTAATTGTCTTCTTAAAAGAAAAAGGTAATTTATAAAAATTGCCAAAGATCTTGATCGTAACTTTTTGGCTGAATTTATAACAGGAAACTCCATTCGATTATCTTTATCAACTTCCAAAAAACTTAAAACTCGCAAATACTCTTTTCTTGGGTTCTTTTTCACATCTTCGAGAAAAATAAAAAGAATTCTATCTCGATGAACATTTTCTAGCAACCGTTTTACCTGCTTCCCTAAAAGACAGAAATCTTTGTAATTCAAGAGATTCGGTTCTTTACACAAAATAGAATTATATTTATAATCCGCTCGATACTCTGAAAGTTTCCATGCCTCCTCAAAATCCTTAATATGTTCATGACAAACAGAAAGCATTTGCTGGTGAAGAGAAGGAGCCATTTCGATAGGATTTCGCAACATAACAATATACTTGGGAGATGGAATTTTTTGTTCAATATTTGGTACAGCTTCATGTGAATAAAGATAGCAAACACTAGCTTCCCCAATAGCTTTATGAGTATTTTTTACTCCTTTAAACAATTGCGTATAATGGGCTTCACTAAGAGTTTTAATATTTTTCATATCTGTGTTAAAAAAATGAGGCTCTTTAACAGGAGAAATATAAATTTGATGATGCTCAGAAAGCCATTGTGCAAGAGATGAAGTACCACATTTTGGGGCTCCTAATATAAAAAAATTAGGTAATTTTATTTTACTCGTACTCATATAAATAGTTTAATATAAAAAATCTAAATATTTATTCAATAGGTTTTTCTCGACTTAGTATGCTGTGGGGGCAGGAAACCCTTATATCTCCTTCAAAAAATGCGATTTGCATATCAAGTCACAAAGGAGCATTCAATATTTTAGGTGCTATATAAATTGCATCAGAATACTTTACGGAACCTTGTTTTGAAAAACGAAATTTATAAAACCCATAGAAAATATATCCAAAACTTTTTAAAAACTCATCTATTTCGTAAAAATGAGGTTGCCCTTCGTACAGTGGTGCAAACTGAATTTCCATATATATTAAAAGTATATTTTGGGAACTCAACATACTTGCAGAAGATTCGAGAACCTTTAGTTCTCCTCCTTGAATATCCATTTTTAAGATACTAATTTCATTAATATTATTTTCTATGCAAAAATTTTCTAATGTTACTGTTTTAACTGGCTGTTTTTTTTCACTATCTTTACAAACAATGTTCTCATTATGCCACTTTTTAGCATTTTCTGAGATTGGAAAAAGAGAATTAACCATATTGTTTTTGTAAGAAAATAAATCAACCAAGCCATCCTCATTACTCATCGCCAATGGTAAGGCAATAACTTTGTCATCATTAAAAAATGATTTGTTGAGTAATTCAAAAGATTGAGGAAAAGGCTCAAAACTATAAATAGTTGATAATGGAAATAATCTGCGATATTTTGTTGTAGTTTGTCCTATATTCGCCCCAACATCAAAAATAACATTAACATCTATAGCTTTTAATATTTTCTTTTGATCATAAAAAGCTTCTGGTACTTTGCTAATTTCAAAACCCCAATATTTGACTATTAATAAGTTTATCAACTTTAGAAATTTTTTCATATGATTTTAATTTTTATCAAGAATAAAGTATCTGAATGACATTTTATCATAGGATTGCTGAATAAACATAAGGGATTCTATGGCAAAAGTAAAGCATAGGTTAATAAACGTCATCTTTATCAACTAAAATTTAAATAAGATGAGTCCAGTTTTCTTGTAAACGAACCATAAACTGATAGTATTCCAGAGAAAGGTTGATATGGTAGTCGCTATACTCGCACCAATTAAACCCATTGATGGTATTAGTATTAAATTTAATAATCCATTAACTATTATACCAATCAAAAATGCGTATAAAGTACAATTTTGATGACCAGTCATAGAAAGTAAAGTAGCAACGGAAGCAGTGAATGCATTGAAAAGCTGTCCTAACGTTAGAATTAGAAAAGCTACATAGGCTATTGTGAATTGACTTCCAAAAATATTTAAAAGTTGTTTCCCAAAAATCAAAAAAACGACAGCAATTGGTAATACAGCTAAAAATGTAAATAAATTACTTTTCGTAAAAACTGTTTGTAACTTTTTTATTTGTCCTGAAGAATAAAGACTAGCAAATGTAGGAGCCAAAACTTGATTGGCTGATAATACCACAAAGTGCATTATTTCACCAAGACGATCAGCAACAGAGTATAAACCTACATCTTCATTTCCACTTAAAGTTCCTAGCATGATAACGTCTAAACGTCCATTTAAAACTTGAACGCTACCAAGAAACATAAAAGGTAAAGCAGTCAAAATCCATATTTTAGGAGTAAATTCTACTTTATCTATATCCTCAGATATGTGTTGAGGAATTGATTTTATTAGTAAAAAAGATCCAACAAAAAATGTTATTACTGCAGATATAAAATAAGAAATCAAGAGTGAATGTACAGTTAGTTGTTGGTTAATCCAGAAGAATATCGCTGAAATTAATAACAATAATAATGGAGCTAGGATAAATTCTGGTAATTGTGCTATTAAAATTTTATGTAAACCCCTCATTTGTGAAAGACGGAGGCTTCTTAAAGACAGAAAAGGTAAAGACAAAAATCCAAGACAAAATGAGATTTTTAGGTATTTATCAATAGATAAATTTGTAACAACAAAAATACTAATTATAGAAATAAGAATAGATATAATTAAAACAACAAAATTAGACCATTTTCCAAATATTTCAATTTTTTTGTATTTTCCTTCAGATAGATAAGAGGCAAATTCTTTGACAGCCAACTTATCCAAACCGATGGTTGCTGGTACAGCTAAAAGACTAATCCATGAAAAAATGAAATTATATTCTCCTAATCCACTAGCTCCTAATGTTCTCGCAAAAAAAACAGAAGAAATAAATGATATAGAAATAGTGACAATTTTTATGGCAAAACTACCACTCATCCATTTTAATAAATTGGATTTAAGTTTATTTTTACTACTTGGCATAGGATATTAAATTTAATGTCTATTAGACATCTCCATAAATTAAAAATTAAATCAATTCTGAATTTACCTCATGAAAATCCCATTGAACCATGTTTGGAAAATCATGTGCTGTATCCGATATGTCAGAACCTATGATAATATGTCTTTTCATCATTTCTAAAATGTTTTCGACGAAAATCTCTTTTCAAGATTAACTCCGAAGAACCACAAATAGGACAAGAATTTAATAGATTCATATTTTTTAATCTTAGGGTATTTTAGGTACAAACTGGAATGGTGCAATAAAGAGGTCTTTAGTAAATTGTGGTTCATTTGAAGAACAAAAGATGAATGACTATGATCACAATTTAATTTTTAAGTCTGTACTTTTCCACCGATTATGAACTACTTATGTCAAAATTGGCTAAAAAGTTCGATCGAGCCTACGGGGAATTAAGAGGAAGGTGCGATCGAGTTTTTAATTAAGATTATTTAGCCAGTCGATCGCATCCTCAAAACCACTAAAATCAAACAGACTTTCTCCGAATAATTCTAATTGTTCTACAGATAAGGTATTGAGACGGGGTTTAATAATTTCCGAATCTTCTCCAAAACGTTTTTTCAGTAGTCGGGAAATGAGTGCGATCGCCTCTGATTTAAGCCCTTTATTTACTCCGTCACTAAGGATTCTTTGATAAGTGACAGACTCTTTTAAAATATCATCGTGTAAGTACATTTGAATTAATTCCTCCGAATAATTAATACCTGCTAACAATTCCACACAAGCGGAAATATTGCTTTTTTGTCGTTGATTTTCAATGGCGTTTACTTTTTCTGCTACCTGAGATAATAGCATTTCTGGTTTTTCACTTTTTGCTAATACCGCTAAAGGTAACAATTCTGGTTTAGATAAAAGGGGAGTGGGATCACATTCCCAAATTCTGATTACTCGATAATAATGAGTAGTATTTCCTACTTGAAAACTCTCCTCAAACACTTTGGGGGAAGTATCTCGCCGTAGAAAAATGATTACTTGTTCTAATTCCAGATTCTTTTCATAAAGTTTATGGAGTCGATACAATCTTACCCAATAATCTAACATTCTTAAGGGTAAAGGGGGTTCGGATTTTGGACGAGTTTGAAATTCCAGATGAATAATTTTATTGCCTACTTGTAAAAAGAATACTCCATCAGCTCGAATGGGTTCTATATTTAATTCCGTAGGTAACATTTCGATTTCTTCGTTAATTTCTCGGTTTAATAACCAAGTTAAAATCGGTTTTGTATATTCATCGATGAGGAATTTTAAAATACTATCGTAACTCATAAAATTTAATCCAGATTATTTAACCACTCGATCGCATCTTCAAAGGAGTTAAACCTCTCGCCTGAGCTTCTTTCCCTATTTCTGCCATTGTTTGCTTTAGTTGTGCGATCGCAGTTTGTTTGTCAATGCTAGTAGGTTGTAAAAAGAAAGTAATTCTGTTGATAATTTCTTGTTTTTTTTCCTCATCTGCTTGGTTGTAAGCCTCTGCTATGGTTAGGGGAACTTTGATTGTTATTTCCTGTAATTGAGTCATAATATCATAACGCTTTCATTTATTTGTTCCTATTCTAATATCAAAAGATTCGCTTATGATCCTTTTATAGGCTATTAATAAGAGGTGCGATCGCTATTTTAGAGGAATTAAGAGGAGATGCGATCGTGCTTATAGAAGAATTAAAGGCAGGTTCGATCGAACCTATACAGGAATTGAGAGTAAGTTCGATCGAGTTTTTAATTAAGATTATTTAGCCAGTCGATCGCATCTTCAAAGGAGTTAAAATCAAACAGACTTTCCCCGAATAATTCTAATTGTTCGATCGATAAGGTATTGAGACGAGGTTTAATAGTTTCAGAATCCCCACCAAACCGTTTTTTTAGTAATCGAGAAATGAGTGCGATCGCTTCTTGTTTTCCTCCATCGTTGAGTATTCTTTGATAAGTTACTGATTCTTTTAAAATATACTTTAAAGGTTCATAATCTGAGTGTGATCAAATGTTTGAAAGCATAAT
>CAYPDC010000077.1:0-18730 GCA_964409355.1 uncultured Cyanobacterium sp. | reverse complement strand
TGGGGTCTATAAACCATAAAACTTAATCATATAATAAACTATAATTAAGTTTAGTCAGTTTTTTGTCAACAGTCAATTGCTCCCATCAGGCACAAAAGTACAATACGGGGGTTACAAAACAGTTTCGGTACGAAGACCAAATGGGGTAAGGGTTGACACCGTAGCAGATCAAGGTAATAGAAGTTTTTATTATGATGGTAAATCTTTTACCTTATTTTCTCCTGCTTTGAAAGTTTTTGCCACGAAAGAAGCACCAGCCAACATTGATGAAATGCTGAACACCATTGAGAAAAAATTCGGTTTTACCATCCCTATGGCGAACTTATTTACCAGTAATCCTTGTGCTATCCTAGACAATATAGCAGAAGAACCTTTATACATTGGCAGTAACCTAGTTAATCGAGAAGAAACGGATCAAATACTCATTGTTACCGAAGATTGGGATGGACAAATCTGGATTAGTCAAGAGAATCCTCCTCTAATTCAAAAGGCGATCGTCACCTATAAAAATCTACCCAATGCCCCTCAATATACGGTGTTATTTTCTAATTGGAACTTTAAACCTTCCTTTGCCCCAGATACCTTTACCTTTACCCCTGCCGAAGATAATTTCAAGGTACAAATATTGCCTTCTGAACCATAAAACAGGCATCTTGCCTGTCAGAAATTGGTGGGCAATGCTCACCCTACTCAGTAGCCTCACTTATTAATGGGGGTTGGGGGGATCGATAAACAAAATTATATTTACAGGAGTAAAATCATGAAACTATCTCATAAACCCTTTATTTTTGCGATCGCAGTTTTTTTAACCATCTTCACTATTTTATCCGATGTCGCCGATAATGCTACCATCAGATTAGACTTAGACAATCAACCTCAACCTGATGCCCTTATGAGGATCAAAAAAGGTGGACGATCAAGAATCAGTAAAGACGATCATATCGAAGGTGCGCCCGAATTAATTGTCGAAATAGCAGGTTCGACAGCTTCTTATGATTTACACGATAAATTACAGGTTTATCGCCGTCACGGAGTGAAAGAATATATCGTTTGGCAGGTATATAGCAATCAGGAATGATTTGTGAGATTTTAATGGAAAACGATTCTCCCCTCGCCCTCTGGGAGAGGGGTTGGGGGTGAGGGCAGATAGTATTATGTTCTCATGACTGATTCCTGATTGCTATATGATCAAAAAATAGATTGGTTTTATCTTCATGAAGGAAAATATCTCACTTTCAAGCCTGATTCTGAGGGATTAATTGAAAGTCAAATCTTCCCCAGATTAATCTTAGCTGTAAATTCTCTTTTACAATATGATCTAGCCAACGTTTTATCAATTTTACAACAACAATTAAACTCAGAAAAACATTCCCGTTTTGTGGAACAACTTAATATGAATGGTTAGGTATTGCAATTAGGAATAAGTCAGGAGAATTAGATCCCCCCTAATCCCCCTTAATAAGGGGGTAAATTTTTAGTCTAAAACTCTCACAAATCATAACTTATTGCTATATGTAAATTTATTTTAATTTTAGTTTTATAATAAATTTAAACTGTTAAAAATATTGATATAATAGGAATAAAATTTTCACAAAAATAAGCTCAAATGTTTACATTTAAAAAAAAGGATCATCATAAATCAAAATTATCTATGTTTTTACTTGGATTAACTTCTGTTTTTCTAACTTCTTTACCTGTAAGAGCAGCAGAAAAATTATTATTTACTTATGGACCGCTCAAATTATCTGTGGAAGTAGAGTCTTTAGTCTTATTTGCTCAAGATGGTACAATCAATGAAGATTTAGGACAGTATTTAAACAGAATTAGTCCAAAAGAACAGCAAAAATTTAGAGATGCTTTGACAAAAAAAGTTCCTTTAGATGGAGTTAAAGTTTCTCGGTTTTTTAATACCGATATGGGAGAGGATATTATTCTTCGTTTAGGTAGGGCGATTAATCTTGAAGGGGGAGAAAATGGCGGTATTGCTTTACGAGGTGCGATCGTACAATCGGCTTTAGATCCTTCTGGTTTTACTTTACTTAATATTTTGAAAAAATACCCTACTAATTTACAAATACAAGGGGAAGGAATTATGGGGGCGGTTGAATATACTGAAAAAGTATTAGACGCAACCAATCTGTTAGTAACCAAAATGCGTACTTGGACTGAGGAAGAAGCCCAAACAAATCCTGTGGTTGACTACTCTACTTTATCAAATATTACAAAAAATGGCAAATATCAAGTTAAACGAGAAAAGTGGCAGGTGACAGATTCTAAGCGCGATCGCACTTTTTATGTGGATGTTTTTGCTCCTCAAGGGGTGTCGGGGGAGGTTCCAGTCATTGTCTTTTCCCATGGTTTATCTTCTCGCCCAGAGGATTACGCTGATACTTTGAATCATTTAGCCTCTAATGGTTTCTTGGTTGTTGCTCCCCAGCACGTTGGTAGTGACATTATTTACCTACAAGAAATGTTTGAGGGTTTTAATAAAAATATATTTGCTGAGAATGAATTTATTGATCGCCCCTTAGATATTAGTTTTGTAATCGATGAATTAGAAAGACGTAATCAAAGTGAATTTCAAGGAAAACTGAACCTCAAAAATATAGGAGTTTCAGGACATTCTTTCGGTGGTTATACGGCTTTAGCTGTAGGGGGTGCTACTATTGATTTTGACTATTTACAGCAATGGTGCGATCGCCTCTTTAGTGGTTTGGATCCAGCCATTTTATTACAGTGTCAAGCCTTAAAACTACCCAGAGAAGATTATAGCTTTCGAGATCCCAGAGTAACCGCAGTATTTGCAGGAAATCCCGTTAATCGTTTTATTTTTGGGGAAAAAGGGCTCAGTCAAATTAGTATTCCTGTTCTTATGGGTTCCGGGAGTGACGATCCAGCTACCCCTCCCGCCTTTGAACAAGCTATACCTTTTACTTGGTTAAGTAGTGATAATAAATATTGGGCATTAATCGAAGGACAAGCCCACGTTAATTTTAACGAAATTGACGGTGGTATTAAAGAGGCTCTTGATTCTACTCTCCACTTTACTTTTCCGCCCCAAGATTTAATTGGTGCTTATGTGAAGGGGATTAGCCTTGCTTTTTTTGAAGTTCATCTCAATAATAATCAATATTTTCTCCCTTATTTACAATCTTCCTACGCAGAATATCTCAGTGAGAATCAGGAGTTTAAATTAAGTTTTATTACAGGAAATTCTAGTGATAAATTAAAAGATGCGATCGAGCAATTTCGACAAGAAAATAACGTTGAAAAATATTAGGACTGAAACATCCCTTAAAGAAGAATAAAAAAATAGGCTCACTTTATATTTATTTTATCAAAACTACGATAATAAACCTTTGGAGACTTTCCTGTCCAACGTTTGAAAGCTCTTGTGAAGTGAGACGGGTCTTTGTATCCTAATTCATAGGCTATATCAATAATTCTCATGGTTCGATCTTTTAACATTATAATTGCTAAATCATAACGAATGCGATCGAGCAGTTTTTCATAGGTTAATCCTTCCTTCCATAACTTTCGTTGTAGGCTACGGGGAGAAAGATTGGCAATTTTGGAAGCCATTTTAAGGGTGGGATAACTTTCCTTTAAGAAAGGAGTAATAGCTAATGCTAAACGATGGGAAAACAGAGAAGAAGGTACATTTTGATAAAGATGGTGATAGTCTTCTTCGGGGGAAAAATGATGATTAGGAGAAGGCAAAGGTAAGGATAAAAAATGACGGGGAAATTCAACGGAATTAATGGTTACATCTCGATTAATCTGGGTTTGTTGTAGGGGATGATTGCCAAAATTAGGGAAATCCGTCTGTAAACTAATATTTTGCGGATACCAATGTTCTCCTGCTACCTTTTGAATTAACTTAATCATCATCATCAAGGAAAAATGACAAACATGATCCAATATTAATCCTTTCGCTGGTATAAAGTTTTGACAAAAATAAGCCTTATCTCCTTTTTCTAGCAACCACAAACGCTCACAGGAATTAAAGTAATTACCCACATAAATCCCAGTTAAAATACCATCATAAAGGGTGAAACATTGAGAAATTAAACGACCTAAAATACCTAAAGATTCAACAGTATTTTTAGCTCCTACTATCAAGCCTAAATTAGCAATATCTTCTTGAGACGCGGCGGTGTCAATAAAATTAAAAGCCTGATAACTAGAAATTAGTGAATTTTGATTTTCAAAAGCATATATTGGTACTTTACACTGTTTCATCAAGGTTTCTGTGGGTGTACCAATGTCGTCCAAAAAGTCCACAAAAAGACTAATGGCACTAACTCTGACTAAGGGAAGATATTTTGTCATAATTCTTCATAAAACTTTAAAATAATTAATATTAATATAATACAAAACAGCCTTTGAAAAATGAGCTTAAATTAATTGTTTTTGAGGAAAAATAAGATTTAATTGATCTCTTTTGTTTTTTCTGATTTCTATGTGCATAAATAATACATTTTACCATAAAAATACGGAGATGAAAAAAAATTATGGCACGAAATGGCAAGACATCTTAGGAAATCAGCTTATATTGTGAGAAGCATGATCAAATTTATTTAAGTATAAAAAATAAAATGACTTTTATATTTCCGAAAAATGCTCCTTATCTTTGGTTGAGCGAACATCGCCTGTATAAATATATATGACTAAAAAAATACAAAGTAGTAATAATCCTTTCTCCAGAGAGGTAGTAGATGCGATCGCTGAGAAAATCATTTAATAATTCGAGTTATCGATAAATTTGAGAAGATATGATGTCAGAAAAACTCAAGGAAGAATTGAAAAAGTTAGGCTCATTAAGTCTCTTTTTTTTTGTGGGATTTGCCTATATTTTAGTAACGATGAAATTCTTATTAGCGGAATATGATGTTGATGTTGTTATCTTTTCTAAAGTGATTATTAGTGCCTTAGTTGCGGCTAAAGCTGTGGCGATTATGGATGCTACTCCTTTGATTAATCGTTATAGTAATTCTCCTCGCTATATCAGGGTATTATATAAAAGTGGCATCTATTTAGGGGCGGTTTTTCTGATTTCTTTGATCGAGAATCTTTTTCATGGTTATCGAGAGACGGGTTCATTGGGGGGTGCGATCGAACTTTTTCTCGAAACCCGTCATTTCTATCATTTTTTAGCAGTGACGACATCTATTTCTTTAGTATTTATTATTCATAATATTTTCCATGAAATAGATACTTATTTAGGAGAAGGAAAACTAGCTAAATTTTTTTTTGATAAACCTTAATATTATAGTAATTAAAGATGAAAGTAATTAAAATTATTTCTCCTCTTATTATTAGCTTAAATAGCCTAATTTTTCCCTTATCAACCTATAGTCAAACAAAAAGCGATCCGACTTTTTTTACTGGTTCTCCCCCTGTTTTTGTGGGTGTTCATACTCCTGATCCTACCATCGCTTGGCCTAATGCCCATTACTACTTTACTTTTACTTTACCTAGCAATGCAGGAGAGGCGATCGGACAAGTGACAATACAACAACAAGAAAGCCCAGAAATGATTACTCTCAATGTGGCAAATACTTACGCTTTTATCGGTACTCAAGGTAATAAAGGACAAGGTTTAACCATTAAGGCTTCTGGGTTATCTCAAGATACAGGGGTGAATATAGTATTTGATCCGCCAGTGCCCCCTAATACAACGTTTACCGTGCGAGTGGAGGCCGTTCGCAATCCTAGCTTAGATGCAACTTATCTTTATAATGTCACCGCATTTCCTGCGGGAAATAATCCCACTGCTTTCCCTCTTGGGGTAGGCAGTCTTCGTTTTTATCGATTGTTTTAGGGAAAGTAAAGTTACAGAAATGTTTAACACTCAATTTCAAGGAATTTTTATGAAATTTAATTTATTCGGTTCATGTCTTGCGATCGGTAGTTTAATGACATTACCTGCGATCGCCCAAATGAATAACCCTGACGACTTGCCAAACAATACAACTCAGATGAAAACGTGGTATTGCACTCAAGAAAATCAACGGGTGTTAGTAGAGGAAAAAATGGTTAAAGATTGGCAACCAATCATCGAAGGGGATTCAGGGCAGTGTGTGGAACAATTAGCCAACATTCCCGATAATGCACCTCAATTTACTTGTGAAGGAGATGAAAGTCAAATCAATCTCATCACGGTGACATGGTTAAAGGGAAATCAAGCACAAAGCCAGATGAAAAATTGGATGAAGGCTTTTGGGCAAGAAAACATGATTTGCACTGTAGATCAAACTAACCCATTTTTGAATTAATTAAGAGGTAATTAACTTATGTTTAATCGTACTTTGTTAGGATTTTTTACCCTTCTTCTTGGTTGGCAAATCCCCGTTTTAGCGGAGACTTGCACACCGATTCCCCTTGTGGGAGGAGAAGGAAGTACCGTGACAAAAACCGTTTCTGAACCGACTATTCCCACATTATTTGGTGTGGATATTACTCGGAATAATTGGAATACGGATTGGGCAGTACCCAGTCAAAATAACACTTTTCGCCGTTATTTGGTGGAAGTAACTGCTAATAAGGGGGGGACTTTTGATATAAGAATGTACCTCAAATATAGTGACCAAACCGCAGATTTATTTTTCAATAAAGAAGGTTTAAGCATTTCTGAAGGTAAACCCTTAAAAATCGAAGCCTCTCCTCGCCCTGATGCTCAACCCTATCAGGTGAATTTATTTATCGGAGGTTTACAGTCTTTAGGGCAAACTTACACCGCTACGGTGATGGGTTGTCGTTAAATTTCTTTTATCATGCAAACACTATGTTTACACAATTAAAATCTTTCTTAAATCGTTTATTACCTAAAAACCTTCAACCTTTGATAGTTGGGAGTTTGGTTTGTTTATTCATAGTCAGTTCAGGAATTTTCGTTATTCCTGTGGTGGCTCAACAAATTAATGGGACTCCGGGTTCTCCCAGTGCCACGACTACCATCAACGGAGATCAAATACCTTCTTTACCCTTTAAATTTGGTGGTGAGATTAAAAAAGGTGTGGAAGGCTCTGTGCCTTATTGGAATCCGAGGATTACACCCCCCAAAGGCGCACCGAATATATTATTAGTTATGACTGATGATTCTGGTTTTGGTGTACCAAGTACTTTCGGCGGTGTGATTCCCACTCCTACCCTCGATCGCATCGCTCAAAGTGGTTTACGCTATACCAATTTTAACTCTACCGCCCTTTGTTCTCCCACCAGAGCCGCTTTGATTACAGGGAGAAATCATCATTCTATGGGATTTGGGGTAATTTCCGAACAGTCAACGGGTTTTCCGGGTTATGACTCCATTATGACTAAGGATAAAGCGACGATCGGCAAAATCCTTAAAGATAATGGTTATTGGACATCGTGGTTCGGAAAAGATCATAATGTTCCTACCTATCAAGCCAGTAAAGCCGGACCTTTTGATCAGTGGCCTGTGGGTATGGGCTTTGACTACTTTTATGGTTTCGTCGGCGGGGATGCTAACCAATGGCAACCAAATTTATTTCGCAATACAACTCCTATTTATCCCTATGTGGATAATCCGGGTTGGAATTTAATTACGGCGGAAGCCGATGATGCGATCGAACAAATCCAAGGCATTAATGCAGTCAACCCTGATCAACCCTTTTTCGTTTACTATGTGCCGGGGGCAACCCATGCACCCCATCACCCTACCCCTGAATGGATCGAAAAAATCCACGATATGCACTTATTTGATGAGGGTTGGAATGAATTAAGGGAAACCATTTTCGAGAATCAGAAAAAATTGGGGGTAATTCCAGCTACTGCTAAATTAACTCCTTGGCCCGATGATTTGTTAAAAAAATGGGATGATCTTTCCGATGATGAGAAAAAATTATTTATCCGTCAAGTGGAAGTGTTTGCCGCTTTTGTCGCCTATAATGATCATGAAATTGGTCGAGTAGTAGATGCCATCGAAGACTTAGGTAAACTAGATAATACCCTAATCATTTATATCAACGGCGATAACGGTACAAGTGCCGAAGGTACAATGCTAGGCACTCCCAACGAAGTAGCGATGTTTAACGGAGTGGAAGTTCCCGTCAAAGTACAACTAGAAAAATTTTATGATGTATGGGGAACTGATCAAACCTATAATCACATGGCTGTTCCTTGGGCGTGGGCATTCGATACTCCCTTTTCTTGGACAAAACAAATTGCTTCCCATTTTGGCGGAGTGCGTCAGGGTATGGCAGTATCTTGGCCAAAAGTGATCAAGGATAAAGGGGGAATTCGCACTCAATTCCATCATGTGATTGATGTTGTGCCTACAATTTTAGAAGTGACGGGCATTCCTGCACCGAAAGTAGTGGACGGTATTTCCCAAAAACCTATAGAGGGAGTTAGTTTCGCCTATACTTTTGACAAAAAAAATGCCAATGCACCCTCTACCCATAAAACTCAGTACTTCGAGATGTTTGGCGATCGAGCCTTATATCATGACGGATGGATGGCAAGTACTACTGTGGTGCGTCCACCATGGCAGACTATTAAACCTGCCCCCTCACCCCTTGACTATCCTTGGGAACTCTATAACATTAGTAAAGATTGGACACAATTTGAAGACGTTGCCGATCAATATCCCGAAAAACTGAAGGAATTGCAAGAAATGTTCTGGCAGGAAGCTGAAAAATATCAAGTCTTACCCTTGGATAACTCGGTTATACCCAGACTAATTGCCCCACGTCCGAGCTTATCTGCAGGGCGTAGTGAATTTACCTATAGTGGCGAAATTTCAGGTATTCCTAACGGTGATGCCCCCAGTATTCTCAACACTTCCTACAACTTCAAAGCCGAAGTCGAAGTACCCCCAGAGGGAGGAGAAGGAATGATCGTTACTCAAGGAGGACGTTTCGGTGGTTATGGCTTCTATTTATTACAAGGTAAACCTGTATTTTTGTGGAATCTAGTCGATTTAGCGCGTCCTCGTTGGCAGGGAACACAAGCTCTCACACCGGGGAAACATACCTTAGAATTTGATTTTCAGTATAACGGTTTGGGTGCGGGAACTCTCGCCTTCAACAATGTAAGCGGAGTTGGCAGAAGTGGTACAGGAGTTCTGAAAGTGGATAATCAGGTGGTAGCTACCCAGAAAATGGAACGCACATTACCCTTTATCCTACAGTGGGATGAAAATTTTGATGTGGGTGTGGACACTGGTACACCCGTTGATGATCAGGATTATCAAATACCTTTCCGTTTCAACGGTAAATTAAACAAACTCACCCTGAAGATCGATCGCCCTGAATTAACTCCCGCAGACAAACAAAAATTGATGGAAGCCCAAAGAAATAACCGAGTTTCCGAATAATTTAATTCATCTTTGGTGGGCATTGCCCACCTCCACTGTCTTTGAAAAATTTTTACAGGCGATCGTCTATTACTCCTTTAGTTGAAAGTCGTAATCAAACAAAAAATAAATACAAAACAAATACACTATGGATTGGTCATTTCTAAGGAATTTTGGAATTACTTTATTTGCTCTTTTGAATCCTCTGGGAATGTTGCCAATTTTTATTGCCTATACTTCTAGGGAAAGGGTTAAAGTGCAAAGGATGGTGGCTTTATTTGTTTCCCTCACAGTAATGGTTTTATTGTTGATTTTTATGGTCATCGGCTCACCAATGCTCAAATTTTTTGGGGTGACAATAAGTTCCTTTCGCATTGCTGGAGGTATTTTACTGTTAATCATTGGTATTAATCTTGTGAATGGGAATGGTAACAATGATGCAAACAGTTTACTAGCACCAGAAAATAGCAATGATTTAACCAAAGCTAAATCCGTTTATCGTCAGATTGTCATTCCCATGGCGATGCCTTTATTAGTAGGTCCGGGGGTGATCGCTAATGTAATCCTGTATGCTAATGAAGCCTTAGTACGAAGGAAGGGTTTAGGCTTGGAATTAATGGGAGTGACAATTATTGTCTGTTTTTTTCTCTTCGCCGTGCTTGTCTCAGGTAAATGGTTACAACAAGCGATGGGAGAGATTGGCTTGAGTATTACTCAACGGGTGATGGGACTTTTTGTCGCTGCCATTGGAGTTCAATTCATGGTGACAGGCATAATCGACATTATCATTTATGACTTTGTGCCGAAACTCAAAGGATAAAACACAAATATTTACAATATACCTAGTTGAAATTAAAATATTATGAAAAACGAATCACTTTTCGCTTTCTTTTCCCTGAGTTTATTAACATTAACTATGTCCGTAGGTAATCTCATTGTTAATCCTTCCCTCTCAGCTCAACCTACCACCGAAACCACGGAAAAATCAGACACTGTACAGTTACTATTTGTCCAAAACGCCCTCACGGGTAGTTATGACGGTAAGCGACTGACTCTTAATAACGTAGGTTCGACTCTATTTTTCAGCGATCGCCCCGAACGTGTTACAGGTCATGTGCAAAATGGTGAATTTATCAGTCATTGGGATAAAGGCTCAGATAGTTTTGCTCAAAATCCTCCTAATGCCACCCTATCTATTTTCGGGGAAAAGGGAGTTAATAGCATAGTGGTAGAGTTAACTAATCCGAAGTTAGAAAACAACAATCTTTCCTATCAAGTGAAAGTATTACAGGGAGAGTTACCTAACAAATTCCAAGAAGCGTCTCTCTTTATCGATGTTTTAGGACGTTGGCGAATGTATGCTGCTGGGGCTGCTACCGGTGCTGCCGCCGCCAGTGCTAGTAGTTATTATTACCATCCCCCAGTAGTTGCCCCTGTTGCACCAGTCTATGCACCTCCTGTTTATGTTGCACCCCGTCCAGTAGTTGTTTATTAGATATTTCAATATTGAGCAAAGTGGTGGGCAATACCCACCCTACATTTATTTACCTCAGTTCGATATAAGAATTCTTGATTTAGGTAGGTTTCAGGAAAATCAATGGGTTAATTTTTGGTACAAGCTCGTAACTCCTACTTTTATAGTCGGGGTAAAATTGTATTTTATTAGTTCACCTTTCGACTTCGCTCAAGGTAAAATTTGTTGAACGAAAACTATTAGCTTTGTCAATTTATTACAAAGGTAGTTATGAGTCAAAACTCTTATCTCGCAATGAAATGAATTTAATTATCAAAATTTAAATATATAAAAAAAAATGCTATTATTAAAACATAAAATATTTTACACAACTCTTTTATTGTCTAGCTTTTATCCTTATTTAGCTTCAGCAAATACTATTTTTGATGATGAATTAGGCTGTAATTGTGCTAAAGATTTAATATTAAATAATCACATTTTTATTAATAATAAAAATTCAATAGTTAATAATTTTTCTGATAGTAAAATTAGCAAAAATACTTCTTATTTTCTATCTCAAAATCAAGAAAAAAATGAGTCAATACCTGATTTTAATAAATGGCGTTTTCAATTTCAACCTTATGTAACCGTGCCTCTCAATACCTATGGTACAGCCACCGCTAGGGGTAGAAGTGCCGATTATCACCTCAGTTTAGGTGAAACTTTAGATGCCTTAAATTTTACCGCCAGTGCGCGTTTTGAGGCGTGGAAAGGCAGATTTGGCATCATTTTTGATGGTTATTATGTCAACTTAGGAGATGTGACTAATTTACAAAGGCAAGTAACTCGCACTCCCTCCGCTTTAAATGCCGTTAATTATTTGATGAGTAAAGCCACTAATACCAGAGTAACAGAATTAGCTAGTAATCTCGATCGCAAGATTGAAACAGCAAAACAAGATGCGCAGTTAAAAGAATCTGAAATAATACAACAATTAGATCAACAAATTGATGACTTAGAAAATGCCCTTACTCAAGACTTAGATAGAATTGAAAATATTGACGCTAAAGTTACTGTAATTAGAGATGAATTAGCCCAATTCTCTGATTCTCGTATTAATGACATCAATTTAGAAGATTTACAGGATTTTGAGTTAACCGAAGCAGGTTTTCGGGAATTATTGGCTTTAAATGTGCGAGATTTTTCCAAAATTCAAGATTTACAAGAGTTAAATCAAAGAATTTCCGACATTGGTATTCTTTCTAATATTCCTGAAATTGAACAAGAATTAATAGCAACCCGTGACATTTTAGAGGAAGGTTTACAACGAGTTAAACAGGAAAGGGAAATGAAGGATACGGAAGAATTACAACAACTAGAAGCAGAAATTACCTCCGCCAAAGCCTTAGTTGACGAAGAATTAACCAAAATTCAAAAAACCGAAGATTTTTTAGAAAATCGCACCCCTCAAAATCTCGATGTCACCAGTCAAACCAATCTCAATTTTCAACAAGGTATTTATGATTTTGCCTTAAGTTACCATTTCGGCGACATTCCTAATAATCGTTTACCCGATAAACCATCAGGAAGAAATTATCCCCTTATCTGGTTTCAACCCATTGCAGGAGTAAGATTAAATAACATCAGTATCAATATTGAGGAAACTATTAATGTTGTGGCAACTAGCAGTTTAGTTAACTTTAACGGCAGTTTTCAAAATAATTATGGACAAACTCGCACTTGGCTTGAACCGATGTTAGGTGCTAAAATGGGACTACAATTGAGCGATCGCATCTCATTATGGTTAAGGGGGGATGCGTCAGGATTCGGTTTAGCAGGAGAAACCGATATGAGTTGGAATCTTTTAGGGGGTATGGATTGGTGGATTGGTTACAATACCTCTTTACAATTAGGCTATCGTTTTTATGAAATCGATTATGCTTGGGGAAGTGGAAGTAATAAATTTGGGTTTAAAGAAAGTTTTAATGGCCCTTTTTTATCCGCTACCTTTCATTTTTAAAAACATTTTTTTCCTATCGAGAATCCCCTAACAGATTGACAAATTTGTGAAACTTATAGATGAATTCAAACAAACTGAATTGAAGACTCGATCGCGCCTATCATTATCATAAGTCACATTGTCCTTGTGGTATCAATGCTCAAAGAAAAAGTTTTTGGTTGATAACTATAAAGCATTTATGATATATTGATACATCGTTAATTTTTATTAAAATAATAGAAGAATACTAACTCTCAACATTACTCTTTACTCCTCTCGTCTCAATTTATTTATTTTGAATCGAATTGCTATATGGTATATGTTAAACAAGTTGAATTGTCAAAATTTAAGTCTTTTGGTGGTAGTAATATAGTTCCTTTTTTACCCGGATTTACGGTAATTTCAGGTCCAAATGGTTCAGGAAAATCAAATATTTTAGATGCTTTATTATTCTGTTTAGGTTTAGCTAGTTCAAAAGGAATGAGGGCGGAAAGACTACCAGATTTGATTAATAATAGTCAAAAAAGCAATGGCAAGAGTTTAGAGACTGTTGTTTCTGTGGTGTTTGATTTGGCAGATTTAAGCAGTTTAAATAATCCTTTATTAGCAGATAATAATGATAATAATAGTCAGGAAGAATCAGAGACAAAATTTAGTCTTGATAGTCAAACCGAATTAAAAATTACTCGCCGTTTAAGAGTCACTAAAGGGGGAAGTTATGCCTCTAGTTTCTATGTTAATGATGTAGCTTGTACGGCTACAGAATTACATGAGCAGTTGAGTCGCCTTCGCATTTATCCCGAAGGTTATAACGTGGTTTTGCAAGGGGATGTTACCCGTATCATTACGATGAATGGCAAAGAAAGACGAGAAATTATTGATGAATTAGCGGGTGTTGCGGAGTTCGATCGCAAAATTGAGCAAACTAAAACCACTTTAGACGCAGTGAAAGAGAGAGAGGAAAAATGTCATATTATCCAAGAAGAATTAATCCAAAATAGTGCCAGACTAAAACAAGATTCGGAAAAAGCGGCAAAGTATCAGAAAATTAAAGCCCAAATACAGGAGAAAAAACAATGGGAAATAGTAATTAATTGGCGTTGCCTATTACAAGAAAAAGAAGACTATCAAAAGCAATTAAATGAGATAGATATTCAACAGACAAAAACTCAAGTAAGTTTAGTTAAACTTCAAGAAAAAATTGATTTAACTCAAGGAGAATTAGTTACTCTTAATCAACAGGTAAAGGCATTAGGAGAGGATGAACAAATTGCGATCGCATCTCAACTAGCTACAGAGAAAGTGAAACAAGAAAATCTAGTCAAACGTCAAAAAGAGTTAGTTAACCTGCAAAAAGAAGCAACTATTAAACAGGAAGAATATCAACGGAATATTAAACAGAATCAACAGGAAATATTTACTTTAAATAAAGAAATTGAATCCTTAGAAAATAACATTATTCCTCAATTAGAAAATAGTAAAAATGAAAGTAAACAAACCTTAGATGAAACCAAGAAAAAAGCCCAAGCTATTGCTTCTCAATCTCAAGCATGGGTTAACCAACAAACAGAATTAAGTCAACAGATAAATGCCTTGCAAGGAGTATTAAATCCTCAACTCACTAAACAGGCATTATCAACTCAAAGATGTAGCCAATTACAGGCAAGTATTCAACAGGAAAACCAACAATTAACCCAGATAGAAGAAACTATCACGGCAAAAAATGAGAAAATTAATAGCTTAACCGAACAAATTGCCTTATCAGAGACAAATATTCAAAATATAACCGAAAAATTGGCAAAAATTGAAGCGGAAATCTTTTTAAACCAAGAAACCTTAACCCGTTTGGAAAATGAGCAAAGAGACAAACAGAGACAATTAGATAAATTAGAAGCTACTCGTCAGGCACAACAGGAAGCCCAAGGCACTTATGCCACTAAAATTATCCTTAATTCCGATTTACCCGGTGTTTGTGGTTTAGTTGCCCAATTGGGGGAGGTAGAGTCGCAGTATCAATTGGCGTTGGAAATTGCCGCAGGAAGTCGTCTCGGTTTTATCGTGGTGGAGGATGACAGTATTGCTTCTATGGCGATTAAATTATTAAAGCAACAACGGGCAGGAAGGGCAACTTTTTTACCTTTAAATAAGATTAATGCCCCTCGGATTTATTTGCCTAATCATTTACTCAAAACAAGGGGATTTGTGGATTTAGCCTTAAATTTAGTGGATTTTGAGCCCATTTATCAACCTATCTTTGCCTATGTTTTTGGCAATACTATGATATTTGAAGATTTAGAAACCGCTAGAAATTTGATTGGGCAACATCGCATTGTCACCCTTGATGGTGAATTATTGGAAATCAGTGGCGCGATGACGGGGGGGAGTGTGTCGCAAAAATCTTCCCTACATTTTGGTAAGGTTTCCGTTTCTGAGAGTGAAGAATTTAGGGAATGGCGCGATCGCATCCGTGAAATTGAAAATATTAAGCCCCAGACTACTATTAGAATATCTCAAAAAAGAGAAAAAATCAAGAGCTTATCGGAAGAATTAAATCAAGCAAGACAAAATCGACAAAAACAACAATTAATGTTAGAGCAAAATCAGGGAGAAATTAGCCGTTTAGAAAGAGAAAAAGAGAAGATTATGGAGAGTAATGCCAGTAACTATCAACAATTAGTAACAGACACCCAAGAGTTAAATAGTCTGCAAGAAAAATTACCGCAATGGCAAAGGGAATTAGAAGAAAAACAAGCACAATTAAAAGAGTTAGAATCTAGCTTTGATAACGAAGAATGGCAACAGTTGCAACAGCTAATTAATGAGCAAGAATCAGTGTTAGAAGAAAGGCAATTAGTGTTAAGTGAAAATAAAGAAAAATTACGCAACTTAGTTAACAAGCAAAATCAATTAGAGAAAGAATTAAAAGCTAGTGAAGATAAAATTAATGATTTATTGCATAATAAACAGAGACAAGAAGAAGAAATAATTAATCTTAACCAAGAATTAGAAACAGTGAGAGAAAATATAGCTCAATTTGAACAACAAGTTCAAGCCTTAGTTGAAAAATTGCAACAGGTAAAATCAAAAAGAGATAAACAGGAGCAAGAATTAAAGAAAATTGAAAATGAGCAGAAAAACCTCCAATGGAAGTTAGAGAAATTTGTTTTACAACATCAAGAATATCAGACTAAAATTAGTGAATTAAATTCTCTCATTCAAGAGATAGAGACTAATTTACCTAATCCTTTACCAGAAATACCATTTTTATTTAATACAGATTTAAAAGAAGGTAATGGAGAAAAAATCACCTTTGCTAATCTGAAGGAACAATTAGAACAAATTAAACTAGAAATAAGTAAATTAGAGAAAAAATTAGAGGCTTTAGAGCCTGTCAATATGTTAGCATTAGAACAGTTTGAAAAGAATCAAGAAAGATTAGAGGAATTATCAGAAAAGTTAACAACTTTAGCAGGAGAAAGGACAGAATTACTGTTAAGAATCGAAAATTTTACCACTTTAAGATTAAGAGCGTTTAAAGAAGCCTTTGACGCAGTAAATGAGAACTTTAAAAACATTTTTGCTACCCTTTCAGATGGGGATGGTTACTTAAAATTAGAAGATGAAAATAACCCTTTTAATGGTGGTTTAACCCTCGTTGCGCACCCCAAAGGAAAAGCAGTACAGAGATTAAGTTCGATGTCGGGAGGAGAAAAATCTTTAACGGCATTAAGTTTTATTTTTGCTTTGCAAAGATACCGCCCTTCTCCTTTTTATGCCTTTGATGAAGTGGATATGTTTTTAGATGGTGCGAATGTGGAAAAACTCTCTAAAATGATTCAACAACAGGCAAAAGATGCTCAATTTATTGTGGTTAGTTTAAGAAGACCAATGATTGAGGCTTCACAACGCACTATTGGGGTGACACAAGCCAGAGGTGCTTATACTCAGGTTTTGGGCATTAATCTTAATTAACCTGAGTTCGATATAAGAAACAAGGCGTTGCTGAATTAAGGTATGAATCCTGTTTGTGAACTAATTAGGGTTTGCCGAAAAAGTTTTTTGATGAAGAGAGGAAAGAAGGAAAAGGGAAGAGTGAATAAGTCACAAAAATCAAGGTTTTGAGGCTTTGTATCGGCATATAAGTACAAAGTTGTTTTAAATAAAATTTAGTAATCACCCTTTCCCCTCATCACCCCTTCCTCTGTTACTATAGACAAATCATACTCTAATTCAGCAACGCTTAAGATTTATTTCGCCAACGGAGTCATGAATTTGATTGCTAATAAAGATCGTTAAATGAATTTAACTTAATTTCCATTTACAAAATTAAAATCAAAATGTATCAGAGAAACAAAGTTCGATGGGGAAAAATAGAGTTAGTCTATTTAGAATGGAAAAATAATCAAAATTTAGTTGATCATAAATCAGAAAATATTTTGCTATTACACGGTATGGCTGATAACTGTTTAGTGTGGCAAAAATTGGGAGAATATTTATCAGCAAATAATAGTAATTATCATATCATAGCTCCTGATTTAAGAGGTCATGGAGATAGCAGTAAACCCAAAACAGGTTATTTTAAGGATGACTATTTAGAAGATATATCAAACTTATATCAACATTTAAACTGGGAAAAAACTCATATAATTGCCCATTCATGGAGTGCAAAACTAGCTTGTATTTGGGCGACAAAAAATCCTCATCTTTGTCAAAGTTTAACATTAGTTGATCCGTTTTTTATTGATTCCATGCCCTCGATATTTAGGTTAACTTTTCCTATTCTTTATAAAGTCTTACCTTTCCTGAAATTAATGCAGTCATTTCCTGACTATTTATCCGCAGAAAAAGTAGCAAAAACTCTCAAACAATATCAAGGTTGGACATTCTGGCAAAAGGAAATATTTAACTATGGTATGGAGGAAAAAAAAGAGGGTTATTGGAGTAGTAAATTCCCTGAAGTGGCACGGAATGAAATTTTTGAAGATGTTATTAAGGAGAAAGGATTAACTACTCAATTAAATTTACCCAGTTTATTAATACTTCCCGAAAAAGGATTAAATCGTACTTCTTGGCAAATAAACCCCTATAAGGAATATTTGACTAATTTAACTATCAAGCAAGTTAAAGGTAATCATTGGGCTTTTATCGTTGAATCAGAACAATTTAACGATGCGATCGCACGCTATTTGCAATCTATCCACGAAATATAAAATACGAACTACTATCCATGCTTCCCATACTTCCCACGCTTCCCAATCCACCTACTGTCAATTTTTTTGCTTGTGTGGATTAACAGGGGCTTGTACAATACTCAAAAGAATATTAACTTATATAAAAAATAGTATAAAAAAATGGAACAAAAAGGCGTTACAATTTGGTTTACTGGTTTAAGTGGTGCAGGTAAAACAACTATTAGCCAACAAGTCGAGGCGAAATTAAGGGAACAAGGTTATAAAATAGAAATGCTTGATGGTGATATTGTCCGTACCAATTTAACTAAAGGTTTAGGTTTTAGTAAAGAAGATAGAGACGAAAATATCCGTCGTATCGGTTTTGTTTCTCACCTATTAACTCGTAATGGTGTAATTGTCATCGTTTCTGCCATTTCTCCCTATCGTGACATTAGAGAAGAAGTTAGAGCAAAAATCGGCAATTTTGTCGAAGTTTTCGTTAATGCACCTCTTTCTGTTTGTGAGGAGAGAGACGTAAAAGGGTTATATCAAAAAGCCCGTGCTGGAGAAATTAAAATGTTTACTGGTATCAGTGATCCTTATGAACCTCCTACTAACCCTGAGATTGAGTGTCGCACAGATTTAGAAGAATTAGACCAAAGTGTTAACAAAGTTTTACAAGGTTTAGCAAAATTAGGTTATATCTCTCAGCCTGTCGCTGTGTAATCAATGATGGGGTGATGAGGTGATGGGGTGATGGGGTGATGAGGTGATGAGGTGATGAG
>CAYPDC010000076.1:0-18906 GCA_964409355.1 uncultured Cyanobacterium sp. | reverse complement strand
CTATCCTAACATAATGAGTATGTAATATCAAGTTATGCCCTTGCTAAGTATAACTGTAAATTAGTTTTTCCAATAAGTTTGTGAAACTGATCATACATAGCGCATAAGAGGCTTGTTTTTCCAACTCCTGTATAACCTAACATTGTTACTTTTAAGGTTTCTTTTCTTTGTTTTTCTTTCCCTTTAAATATATCTAATAAGAACATAATATTTTTACTATTGTTAAATTACTTGTTATTTTCCAAAGATAGTGTAAACTTCTCTGTTTCTTCTATTAATTTATTCCATTGTTGTCGAACACGACTATTTTCTTCCAAAGTATTAAATTTGTCTTTCCAAACTTGACTTTTATAAATTTCTAATAAAGTTCTCCATTCCTCTTCTGAATCTGTACCATTTAAAACCAAATCAATAAACTCTTCGACTATTGCAAAAAACGCTTTATTTGGTACTTTTAAAAATTCATCATCTAAAATTTCTTGGCACTTATTAAGCAACGTCTTTTTGTATAAAGTTTTTAAATTTCCTTGTAATAATTTAGCTTTATCTTCTTCTGATAATTCTTCTGTAGGAACATAAGGATTTTTATCCGCATTTAATTCATCTAAATTTTCCCTGATTTTATATTGAATTAATCCTCTATAAGATAACTCAAACTCACTTAAAATCGTGAATCCTTTTTTGAGAAAAAATAAATTTTCAGGACTATCATTGATCAAATTAACAATGTCTAATAGAAATTGATTACCCTGATTAGAACTTAATCCTTGCAAAGAACAATCATTTGCTAATACCTGAACAACTTGTTCTTTTCGTTTAGCAATAGATTCTTTTAATCCATCATCTAAATCAAGGAAACTCTTTGATAAACTTGTTCTTATTTCGTCAATATAATCAGGATAAATAGCCACAAAAGTTTCAGAAGATTCTTCTTTTCTATCTATAATTTCTTCAATACTAGGAATAAAATTTTCATATTTTTGGCATTCCTTAAAAACTTTTTTCAGTTGTTCTTCATAGTCACTAACGTTAATGTGTTTTTCTGTCATGGATTCAATTAAATCTTGACAGTTAGAGGAGTTATCACCATACTTTGAATCCTTATTAGTTTGATTTAACACCATAAATGACCATAATTTTACGGGTAAATCCACCAAAGAAGCATTGACAGTATCGTAAAGTTTAACATCCACATCCGCCCAATAATCTCCCGACGGTTTAGGCATTTTCACAAACAAGACAAAATCAACATCTTCCGCTAAAGTTTGAATCATTCTTGTCTCGTCACCAATACCAGTATCTCCTAACCCCGGCATATCTACGACAGCAATTTGTCCTATTTCTTTGTTAGGAAATTGACAAACGATTTTTACTTCTTTAACGGCTAAATAGTTGAAATAAATACGCTCTCCGTTTGCATCATCTTGGGCTACATATTGGCGAATTTCCTCTTGACGGATATTGCGAGGGGAAGGGGATTTTAAGAGATGACTATATTCGGAAAAATGGATGTGATAACGTTTTAAATGTTCGTATTTAGCTTGATTTTCAGAGCCTTCTAGTCTCAGTGTCGGTAAAGGATTATGAGCAAAATCTTGAATGGAAATAGGATTTTGTCCTAAATCTAAGGCTGTATAGTAGGGATAGATAATTTCATGAAGAAAACTGCGTTCTGTATAAAACCATACTTCTCCATAGGTTTCCACATGGGGGTTATGGTGAATGGTACTGCGAACACCAGTACAATGTTGGCGATCGCCATCAGGTATTTCTCCTGAAACTAAACCCGTGATACTTTGCAATAATCGACTTTTACCTTGTCTAGCACGTCCCACTACTCCTATGTTCAAAGTCTCTCTTTGAAAACGGCTAGATAGTTTACTGAGTTTTTCTAGGGATTTCTGTATTTTAGTTTTGGAGTCCCTGAAATTGATTTCTTGTAATTTACCCAATACTTTTTCATCTTGGGTTTTAGATAGTAACTGATTACGATAGTCTTCGAGTTTGTGCCAAGTAATCTGTAAGTGATTCAGGTTTTCTTCTACTGTCGTCAATGTTTGAGCGAGGGGTTGACGCAAAGAGATAATTTCTTTGATTTTTTGATTTTTATTCATGAGCATCATTAATTCATAATTAAGAATTATACAATGATTTATCTAATAGATATTTCAATTTTGTATTTTTTGATTGAGACTCATGAACTTATATAATGCTAATGATTACACAAGCAAGATACCTGTTTTACGGGAGGGAAATCATAACATAATAGGTATAGACTTTTAAAGCAATACATTATATTGGAGATGTTGATTTATTAATTTCTCAATTTAATTCCTAATTCCTAACTCAAAACTACCTTACCTCAAAGAGTTTATTATCGGGTAAATTACTGACTGCTCTTTGTAATTCATTGAGGGATTGATTATAACCAATAATCGCTTGTAAAAAGTTTCCCCTAGCCTCTGTTAAACTTCTTTGGGCGTTAATAACATCGGTTTGGGTGCCGACTCCTGCTTGGAAACGCAATCTCGCTAATCTTAAACTCTCTACCGCAGTAGTAACGGCGGTTTCTGTGGTGGAAATATTCTCTTTATTGGCAATCATATTGTTATAAGCGGTTTCTATGTTGAGACGGATTTCATCTCTCTGTTTCGCAAAATTTGTCTCATCAATTTCTATGTTACGGCTTTCTACTTCCGCCCTAGCATTGGCAACTCCCCCATCAAATATATCCCAATTAAGTCTTGCACCTAAATTATAGCCATTGGCATAACCTGTGCTGTCAAAGGTGTCTGTAAAGGTATTGGTAAAGTTGTAGTTAGCAAACAAATTGACTCTAGGGCGAGTTTCGGAAAGGGCGATTTTTCGATCTTGCTCACTGATTTCTCTTTGTACTAACAGTTGTTCTAATTCCGCTCTGTTTTTGTAAGCCATGACAATGCTTTCTTCCAAAGTATAAGCCCATTCACCACTTTCAGCAATTTCATCGGCGGCGGTAAGTTCCACTCTTTGCCCTACGCCTAATACTTCGGCTAAGTTTCTACGCGCGTTTCTTTGTTCGGCGATCGCCCTTGTTAATGCCTGATTAGCGTTGGCTAAATCTACTTCTGCTTGTAAAACGTCAAAACGAGTACCTAATCCTGCTTGTTCGAGTAGTTGGGCATCTCTAAGGGTTTGGGAGAAGTCTTCGATGGCTGCTTGGGAGATGGCTACCTGGGCATCAGCGTTTTGTAGTTCATAATAGGCAGTAGTTGCTCCAAAACGGACATCTTCAGCAATGCGCTCTACTTCTAACTGATTGAGATAAACCTCCCTACTAGAACGAGCTATGGTGGCGTTACGTCTGCCACCGTCATAAACATTGTAACTTAATTCGATTTGTCCTAATAAAAGGGTGCGATCACGCATTATAAAGCCATCTTCAGCAGGGGCATCATCTCCCCGTTGATTAAACTCTAATTGACCGTTTAAAGTGGGTAATTGAGTAGCTAAAGAAGCATCTAAATTATCCCTAGAACGATCTAACTGTAATCTTGCCACCTGTAAATCTTTATTATTTTGTAGAGCAACAGCGATCGCATCATTTAAAGTTACAGGTTGTTGTTCTTCTATTTGTACCTCCTGAGTTTTTGTGGGAAAAAGAAGGGGATTACCACTAGAGTTAAATCTTTTCGTGGAATTGGCTTGTGCCGAGGCATTTTGTGCAGAGGGGGGATTTTTTTGAATCTCTTGGGCATGAAGAGGATTCAAAGAACTTAAAACTAAGTAGGTAGTTAATATGAAGGAAGAACGTTTTTTATAGTGCATTTTTATATCAAAGGTTAAAATTACTTTGAGCAATTCGATTATAAAGAATTTTATGTTCAATAATGATTTTAAACATTATTTAAGGATAAAAACTTTTTTCTCTTTCCTTTTACCTTTCTTCATAGACAATTTTCAAGCGAACTCAGGTAAATTTGAGTTATCATCAAAAGACTAGAAGCAAATTAAATTAAAGTACATACACGAATTTATTAAATTCAAATCGCTAGATACATATAAATTATTATGATAGATGCACAAAGTCGCTTAAGAAATGAGTTCTTAAACACTCAAGTCATTACTAGAAACACAGGTAAAAGATTAGGAGTAGTGAAGGAAGTGTTAGTGGACGTCGATCGCCGAGAAGTGATAGCTTTAGGATTGAGAGATAACCGTTTAGCCATGTCAGGAATTCCCAAATATATGTACCTCGATCGCATCTCCCAAGCAGGAGACGTTGTCTTAGTGGAAGATGAAGATGTCATCGAAGATGTGGATATTGATCTCTACAGTGCGTTAATTAACTCAGAAGTAGTCACAGAAACCGGCGAACCTTTAGGCAAAGTTAGAGATTTTCAATTTAATCAAGAAAATGGTCAATTAAACTCTTTGATTATAGCTGCGATCGGGCTTCCCCAAATCCCAGAACAGTTAATCAGCACCTATGAAATATCCGTTGATGAAATCGTCAGTAGTGGACCTAATCGCATTATCGTTTTTGAAGGAGCGGAAGAACGTGTAACACAAATCACCGTCGGAATCTTAGAAAGACTCGGAATCGGTCGTCCTCCTTGGGAAAAAGACGATGATGAAATGTATTATGCTCCCACAACTCCTCCAGAAAATCAACTACCCACAGGAGTACCTATGCGCCCCGTGGCACAAGTTAAACCTCAACGCGCCCCAGTAGTAGAAGAAAATTGGACTGAAGATGAGTGGGAAGAACCACAAATCATCACACCCCCGCCTGTTCGTCGTCAAGAAGCCATGGCTTATGAGGCGGAAATAGAAGAGGATAACTGGGGAGAAAGTAGTGTTGAAAGAGAACCTGCACCTCGGGTTCAATTAAATAACTATGATAAATCCCAAACTCGCACCCGTTATGACGAATCCCTAGATGATGATATGTGGGATGATGATATGGAAGACGATTATCGTCCTCAAAAGGTGAATATTCCCCAGAAACAGAAAATGCCTGAATACGAGGAATATTAAGGGAATGTAGAATTAAGAATTAAGAATTACGAAATAATCGAGCAAAAATGTCATTCTGAGTGATAGCGAAGAATCTCCCAAAGAATTAAGAATTCTAAACTAACGAATAAATTGACTCATCTGTAATAATTACCCTAACAATATCTGCTCCTTTCTCATTGCGAAAAAATGCAATTACAGCACAGGCATCTAAGATAATATTCATTTATTTATTACATTACTCACAATCAATTTCTACTTGTTTTTGACGAGCAAAATCTTCACTGCTAGTAGGAGCATGGGCGTATTTACCCTGTAATGAAATAATTAATTGTCTTCTTTCTTCTTGGGTTTTCTGATTATTTTTAGAAATAAATTTTTGGTTAATTAGTTCTTTTACTTGCAATAATTCTTCATCTGATAGGATTGCTAATGATTGCATTATTTCTTGACGTACTTGCTGTTTATTCATTTTTTTCTCTTGTTATGCAGTAAAAAAGAATTATTAATTTGCTTAAATTTTAGGGTGGTTAAAAACCTGTAAAAAGTTGCAATTATCTAGCATAAAACCAATTCTTCCCCATCGATTATAAAAGTTTTGTACCTACCTAATTATAAAATTTTGTTGGGTTACGCTTTCGCTAACCCAACCTACAATTAAATGTTAGAATAAATACTATTACGGATCATCGTGTAACCTTTTATTAATTCTTTGATACCTCGACTTAAAGACCAATCGGGTTCAAAGCCGGTACTTAAAATACGGGCATTAGAGACGATATAATCTCTTTTATCTGGATCTTCGCCGATGGGAGCTTCCATATAAACAAAATTGGGGATTTGCTTCTGAATTTCGGCACATAGTTCTAATTTCGAGAGGTTAGCATCCTCTAAACCCACATTATAGGGTTTTCCTTTCATGGTTTCAAAGTTGTCCAATCCGTGTAAAAATACTTTCACCACGTCACGGATATGGATATAATTACGTTTAAAATGCCCCTCAAAAACAACGACGGTGCGATCGGTAACAGCACGATAAACAAAATCATTCACCAATAAATCAATGCGCATTCTCGGTGCCATGCCGAAAACCGTTGCTAAACGGAAACTAATACTATTTTCTCTCTCTAAAATCGCTTTCTCTGCCTCAACTTTAGTTACTCCATAGGCAGAAATGGGGTTTAAGGGGCTTTCTTCTGTACAGAATTTACCTTTTTCACCGATACCATAACCACTATTGGTAATTGGCACTAAAAACCGTTGCTCTTTACTAGCTAAACGACATAACATTTGAATCGCGTCTCTATTAGTCGTTACTGTAGCTATTTTGTCACGGTTACACAAAGGTGCACCCACTAACGCCGCTAGAGGAATAATCACATCCGCATTTTTAACCAAATCTTTCATTAAAGACTCATCTCGACAATCCCCCCTAACTACGTTAAAAGTATCGTATCGACAACAATCAGCGAGGCTGTTTTGATGAAACATAAAGTTATCAACCACCGTTACTTCATAACCTCTTTCCAGAAGTGTCGGGGTTAACACCGAACCGATATAACCTGCACCACCCGTAATTAAAACTTTCATCTTTTAATCTTGTTCCTACTTTTTATGCAGTATCTAATCATAACCTAAATCTTGCCCTTGCTTTTCACCAGCTTTAATTGTTAATTAGACATCTGGTAGAAACACAGGCAAGATGCCTGTTTCACGAAAATTATAATTTTGGGAGAAGTCTATTGTTAATTGTTAATTATTCATTGTTTTTAAAGAATACTTCTCAACATCCAAGCGGTTTTTTCATGGATACTCATTCTCTGAGTTAATAAATCAGCAGTGGATTCATCATTGGCTTTTTCGGCGGCTGGGAATACACTTCTTGCGGTTCTAACTACTGCTTCGTTGCCTTCTACCAATAGTTTTACCATATCTTCAGCAGAGGGAACTTCCCTTGTTTCCTGAATCGAAGATAATTCCGCATATTCACTGTAACTACCGGGAGCGGTATATCCCAAAGTTCTGATTCTTTCGGCAACACTATCCACTGCTAAAGCTAATTCTGTGTATTGTTGCTCAAACATTAGGTGTAGTGAATTAAAGAGAGAACCAGTTACATTCCAGTGGAAGTAATGGGTTTTGAGATATAAGGTGTAGGTATCCGCTAACAAACGACATAAACCATCAGCAATTTGATGGCGATCGCTCTCTTCAATACCTATATTTACTGGTACAGTATTTGTTTTACTCATAATTGAGATGCTCATTTAAAGTTCTATCTTTCTCAATTTTACTACAAAATTAGGGAATACATTTTTTTTGCTTTTTACTTGCATTTTTTAAAATAGTTCGTTATATTAGTCAACGTTGTCAAAAAACAAACGGGTCGCTAGCTCAGCGGTAGAGCACTCGGCTTTTAACCGATTGGTCCCGAGTTCGAATCTCGGGCGACCCATTTTGTCGAGTAGCGGGAAACTACTCGAAGATACCCACTTTCTTTTTGTAATTCTCGGCGATGTATAATTAAATTATAGGAGCGATCGCTCTTGCCAAAGATTTTTTCAATATTGGCGGGAACAAAAATCATTTCTTTGCTATTATTCTAGCTTTCTTACTTTGACGATGATAAATTATTTCTTGAAAAAGGTGGCAGGTTAAATTAAAACTGTTAATGTAGAAGCTCCAAAATATTCATGATTAATCAACCATTAAATCCCCAAGTTTGGATTTTAGCAGGAGGAAGACTATTATTACAATTTGGCACGGGATTTACTTTATTTTACGCGCCCATATTTTTCGTTAATGAATTGAATTTTTCTCCGACAATGGTAGGGATTGCGTTAGGTAGTGCATCAGTATCAGGAATTATCGGACGTTTTTGGGGGGGAAGTTGGAGTGATTCGGTAAAGTGGGGAAGAAAGAAAACCTTATTGTTATCGGCGTTGATTTCGGCGGTGGCGGATGTGTTTTTAATCCTTACCCATAGTTATGGCTTTTTATTGTTGGGTAACTTGTTAATGGGGTTAGGTATTGGCTTGTATTGGCCGCCCGCAGAAGCGGTGGTGGCGGATTTGACTACGGATAATCAAAGAAATTCCGCTTTTGCCTTAAGTCGATTGGGGGATAATATCGGTTTGGGGTTGGGGGTTGCCATCGGTGGTTGGTTGATTGCCGTGACGAATAATTATCGTTTGTTGTTTATTATCGATGGTTTCTCGTTTCTCGTGTTTTATGTGGTAATCCGATTTACTATTCAAGAAAGTTATCACCGTGAAGGGAGAGAAAATGGCGACACTTGGCAAAATTGGCAAAAGGCTTTATCAGATCGGCGATTATGGGTGTTTTGTTTTATTAATATTCTCTTTACTACCTATATCTCTCAAATTCAGTCAACTTTACCCCTTTATCTGACTAATTTTACCAATAGTGATCAATTTTCTATTACTAATCTCAGTGGTTTATTTAGTTTGCATATTGCCTTTGCTGCTTTGTTTCAGTTACCCGTTGTCAAAATTCTCAATCGTCTTACTCATCTCAATGGTTTAATGTTATCGGCTTTAATCTGGGGATTCACTTTTGCTTTAGTTTGGTTAACTGGGAATGTCAATAATTATGCTTTTTATTGGGGGTTAGTTGCGGTTTTCCTAGGTGCGATCGCACTCACAACATATAATCCTGCGGCATCTGCTTTTGTAGTAGATATAGCCCCTGAATCCCTTAGAGGTATTTATTTTGCTATTAATTCCCAGTGTTGGGCGATGGGATATTTAATCGGTCCCCCCCTAGGGGGTTGGGTTTTAGATAGAGGGGAAGTTTATGCCCATAATTTTTGGTTAATTTTAGCCCTTAGCGTTGCGATCGCAATTTTTACTTTAGAGTATTTAAAAAAAATATAAAATTAAAGATTGACATTTGTTGGTAAAATAATACGAGCGGAAACCCCAACCGCAGTAGCATATTCTGGTACATCTGTTAAAACGACAGCATTTACGCCTATCTTAGCATGATCACCAATGGTGACACTTCTAATAATTTTAGCACCTGCATGAATATCCACATGACCACCTATTTTGACACCTTTAACAATGGTGACTTGTTGCAAAATCAGGCAATTTACCCCAATTTCGACATCTGGATGAATGATAACACCATTAGGATGAGTGAGAATCAAACCTCCGCCTATTTTCTTGGTATTAAGATGAATCTCCGCACCTGTGACAATACTCCAAAAACGATGCTCAATAACATTCCATTTCATGAAAATGCTTTTTAAGGGAAAGTTACTGGATTGCCATTTTTGATATTCCCTAATAGATTTTAGCAATTGCTTAGAAGGAGACCACCATTTTTTTATCTTTTCTCTTTCCCAATCTGGCTCTGTCGCCGATACAATATATTGATTGCTTTTCATCCTTATAGTAAAAGAGCCAATTTCTTTAGTTTTTCCACTTAATATTACAACCAAGACTGGGTTTTTGATCAGGATTAATCTCCTCCCCTGCTAACAAAGATGCGATCGCCACTCTTAAATCTTTGCCAGTGACGGGTATATCCAAACTAGGGCGACTATCATCCAATTGTCCCCTATATACTAACTTAAAATCACCGTCAAATAAATAAAAATCAGGAGTACAAGCCGCTTGATATGCCTTGGCTACCTCTTGAGTTTCATCGTAGCAAAATGGGAAATTCAAGCCCAATGTTTCCGCCATTTTCCTCAAATTCTCAGGAGAATCATCAGGATAGTTTTCCGCATCATTACTACTAATTGCCACAATGCCCAAATTTTGACTACCATAGTCATGACCAATTTTAGCCAATTCTTGTTCAACGTGCTTAACAAAAGGACAATGTTGACAAATAAACATCACCAATAATCCTTTACATCCCTCAAAATCTGCAAGGGAAATCATTTTCTGTGATACCGTATCGGGTAAACTAAAATTAGGTGCGATCGTACCTAATGGTAACATAACAGAAGGTGTCCGAGCCATAAGAAAGAATTAAGAATTAAGAATGAAAAATTAAGAAAGGAGGTGTCAGGTGTCAGGTGTCAGGTGTCAGGTATCAGGTTTTAGGTTGTCTCCCCTATCTCCCCATACTTCCTATGCCTCCTTCTCTCCCTACTCCCTACGGTTTAAACATTGTTAAACCCCTACCTACTCCACAATATCCTATCATGAAGCTACCGAAACCCAAAATGACTCTTAATACTCGATTGCTTCTCTCTCACCTAGCCGTGATGATGGTGGGCTTAGGTACATTTGTTTTTATTGCTAAAGTATCTTCTCCTCAATTTTTTATACTACGGCTAGAACAATTAGAAAGAAGGGGTTTTATCACTTTTAGATCAGCTAGAACTTATTTAATCGATGGTTTCCATACTGCTTGGAATCGTAGCACATTTTGGTCATTTATTGTCGGGGGGGGGAGTGCAGGATTTTTGAGTTATTGTCTCAGTCGTCGCATTATGAAGCCTTTACAACAGATGAAGGAAATTACCCAACAATTTGCGGCGGGAAATTTAGAGGAAAGAATGCCTGAAAGCGATATTTTAGAGTTAAATCAACTTAGTGTGAGTTTTAATCGCATGGCTAGTTGCTTGGAGGATGTAGAAACTCGAAGAAGGGATTTAGTTAGTGATTTAACCCACGAATTGCGCACCCCTTTAACGGTTGTCAGAGGATATTTAGAGGAGTTGGCAGGAGGAGAAATCGAACCTTCCCCCCAATTATATGCCAATTTAGTTAGGGAAACTAAACGTTTAGAGCGTTTAACCCATGATTTACAGGAATTATCCAAAGCAGAAGCCGGTTATCTCCCCATTGATTTAACATCCGTTAATTTACTACCTTTATTAAAAGATTTAGTTTCTCGTTTTTCAGATCAACTATTGGATGATGGACCTATTTTAACCCTAGATGTACCTGATAGCTTACCTTTCGTTATAGCCGATCGCGATCGCACCGAGCAAATTTTAGTCAATCTCATCGGCAATGCTATCCGACACACGGAAACGGGGGAAATTAAGATTAAAGTAAGAGAAAAAGCTTCTTATTTGTGGGTAGAAGTCATTGATACTGG
The DNA here is from genome assembly GCA_964409355.1 of uncultured Cyanobacterium sp. Taxonomy (GTDB): domain Bacteria; phylum Cyanobacteriota; class Cyanobacteriia; order Cyanobacteriales; family Cyanobacteriaceae; genus PCC-10605. Next base: position 7,824 of record CAYPDC010000076.1, on the reverse strand, counting down.
TATTGGTATTTCTGAAGCCGACTTACCTCATGTTTTTGAAAGATTTTGGCGGGGCGATCGCTCCCGTTCGAGTTATTCTGGAGGTAGTGGTATTGGGTTAGCCATTTCCAAAAAACTGGTAGAATTGCAAGGAGGGAAAATTGAAGTAGAAAGCGAATTAAATCAAGGCACAACTTTTCGTTTTTCCCTTCCCCTAGACAAATAAACCCCCGTTTGACGGAGAAATTTTTGGTGTGGTTAGGTTTCAGTTTTTATATATTTCTATTTGTCATCTAGGATTTTATTCCCCATTAAGAAGGGTAATAGTATATATTTCCGTTGGCATCTCAATATTAGCTTGTTGTAGATATTCTTTAACTGCTTGGGTGACATCGGAGGTAACTTGTAAAAAGGATTGTCGTCGAGAGTTTAGGTGATTTCTAATAATAAATATACCTGTATGATCCCCCCTAACCCCCCAAAACACAAAGGGGGAATTATAAAGAAAATTGGTAAATTCTTTCTAGGAAACCGCCTTACCCAAAAAAGAATTATTGCACCCATTAAAGAGGGTAAACCGTCGATGGCATCTCTAATCAAAATACGGGAAGTGCCTTCTAATCTTTGCACAACATCTACAATTAAAGTCGGTTTTTGTAGGTTATCGTTCAAATTTTCTGCCCATTCTTGAGCTAAAGATGCGATCGAGGTGTTAGAATCAAGGGCATCTTGAGAAGTTATCGTCATTAAAACTCTATTATTGACTTGTAGAAAGGCAAAATTTTCTTCATTTATATTTATACCATTATCTGACTGTTATCTGACTGTGCGATCGCACCATTAACCATAAATTGATGGGTGAAACCGAATAAAATTGAGCCTAAAATAAAACGAAATATGTAAGAAAAAAAAGCTGTTTTCGCCGATTCAACATAAATCAAAAAACCTTAGAAGGTGTCAGGTGTTATACTCAGTTACCCTATTCCTACACTATATCAACTTTTCCAGTTATTGTTAGCCTGTTGTAAAACATAATTAGCTACTTGTTGAATTTCCGTTTCACTCAAACGATTTCCAAAAGCAGACATATTATTTTTACCATGAGTAACAATATTTGTAATAGCTTCTAAGGAATCATAACCATTACGGTGAAGGGCTTTTGATTTCAAATTTTTACCCCTTCTAATAATATTATTGCCATTGGGGTGACATCCTGCACAATTTAACTCAAAAATCTTTTCTCCTTGAATGTTTGTCAGGGTGACACCATGACTAGAAGGAGTAAACAGAAGATTAATGCTGAAAATAAGAGAAATAAATAAGATGAGATACTTAGTCATGATTTTCGGTAAGAGCGAACTGAGGCACGTTTATATACTCGAATTCTAACGAAAAACGAGGTAAATTGATTTTGCATAATTTTTGACAAAACTCAGGTTAAAATATATTACAAAAAAGAGAATTTTCAGAATATTGGTAGTAACTTAAAATCATTGTTAATTGATCACAAGACAAAAACGATACTATGGATTTTAAAAAGTTTTTTAACTCTCTTTGGGATTTCTCCTTTTCTCACTTTGTTGCACCAAAAGTTATTGGCATTATTTATGCCATATTTTTAGCATTATTAATGCTTTTTTTATTAGCTTTTGTCTTAACTGCTTTATCACAAGATTTCCTCGGAGGTTTACTATCATTAATTTTAGCTCCCTTAATTGGCATCACTTGGATATTATTAATTAGAATCGGTTTTGAGGGGCTAGTTGCTGGAATTAAAACCGCAGAAAATACAACAGAAATACTAGAAACATTAAAACAAATTAAAGAGCAAAAATAGTGGTAAAATTGTGAATAAAATTAGTAGTAAATATTCTCTAAATTAACCATGAGTGAACAAACAAAAAAAGCCGTATCTCTCTTAAAAAGTTATAGCTGTACAGAATTAAAAACTGTAAAATCAGAAGCAGAAAAGCAGGAGTTAAAATCAAGTATCAAAATAATTGTGAGTTTATCAGATGATCAAAACATTGGTATTTGTGCCTCAAATTCTACAGAAGCATTAAACACTCTCAAAAATTATTTACAAGCCTTTGGTTATGAAAACAAGATAGAAATAGAAGAAAATCCAGAAAATAACCCTGTTTATCTGAAATTTAGCACTGAAAGACAATCCTATCATATCAGTGATTATTCAGGGAATTATCGAGGAGTTTTAATTACTATTTTTGCTGATTTTAAGGAAGAAATTATCGGCACTTATGGACATTTTCCTCTTAATTTATTTAGCTAAAAACTTTTAATACTATCTTAATTATATAAATAAATTGATATAGATCTTGATATTTTTAAACAAGTAAGGTAAAAATAAAAGTGACAAATTATTGAATAATTCTCATTATTTTTAGATCATGCCTTTAATCAAAGTTCAAACCTCTATTGCTAATCCAGCCCAAGAAAAAGTTAAGGATTTATTAAAAAGTTTGTCCAGTAAATTGGCGAAACACTTAAGCAAACCAGAATCCTATGTTATGACAATATTTGAATCAGAATTACTTATGAGTTTTGCAGGTAACTTTGATCCAGTATGTTACCTAGAAATAAAAAGTGTGGGTACAATAAGTTCAAATCAAACCCAAGCAATGAGTAAAGATTTTTGCAGTACAATTAGGGATAATTTAGGTATCCCAGAAAATCGTATTTATATCGAATTTGCTGAAGCCAAAGGTTATTTATGGGGGTGGAATGGTTCAACTTTTTAATTTTCCTCATAAGTTTAAGTACCTAAACAAAATATACTGGTACTGGTTATAATCTGATGTTGCGAAAAACTGTTGCCTATTGCCTTTCTTAAAGTAAACAGACAATTAATTTTACTCACTCACCCATCATAAGTTCAAATCAAACCCAAACAATAATAGCCTAATTTTCAACACTCTATATGTTAAAAAAATTTTTTACCACTTTATTGATTGCCATCTTATTATCTTTGGGGGTTAAACCCGTTACAGCTAATACTGTCGTGGAAAAAGTGGCTCGATCGAGTAATCTGGTAGTGGGTACTCCTTTTAATTTAGTGCCTTATTCTTTTGAAAATCCGAATGGAGAGTTAGTGGGTTACTCCATTGACTTGATGAAACTAATTCAACAACAATTAGAAACTGAGTTAGATAAATCTATTCAACTGAATTTTGTGGAGGTTAATACGATTTCCGATGCTATCTCGAAAATTGCCACAGGAGAAATCGACGTTGTTTGTAATACGATTTTTACTTGGGAACGAGACCAATATGTGGACTATACTATCCGTTATATTCAGTCCGATATTCGTCTTCTCATTCCAAAAGGCAAAATGTCAGGGGATAGTTTTTCGGGCAAAAAAATTGGTATTCCCAATCAACCTTTTGTTTCTTCGGCTGTTTCCTTATTTCAACCTGATGCCACTTTGGTGGATTTTGAAACCATTGAAGACGGCTTAAAAGCATTAAAAGAAGGAAAAATCGATGCTTTGGCGGGGGATGCTATCATTTTAAGTGGGGATGCTCAACGGTTACAAATGAATGATGTTGAAATTTTCCCTAAAGGTATGCAAGGTTATGGTAATTATGGGGTTGCTTGTATTGTAGCAGAAAATAATTCTACTTTCCTCAATATTGCTAATTTTGCGATCGCACGAATGATGGAGGGATATTTAGTGGGAAATGAGGAAATGACGAAAAAAATTACCCCTTGGTTTGGAAAAGACGGTGCTGTCACCATTGTTACTGAAGAAAGACTCAAAACCTTCTTCAGTAATATAATTAATAACCATGAACAAATTCCCTTTGAAAAACCGACTGGCAGATAATTACAATTAAATCATCATAAATTTAGGAATCATGAAAACAACAAATACCACTTGGATGGGTTTTTTACTTGCCATTTCCACTGTAACCTATTGCAGTTCAGCAAATGCAACAACCACCGACATGGTAAATAAATCCCTCAATCCCGTTGAAAACAGAATTAACCGTATTGCGGAAGTGTTAAAAACGAGGGAAAAACAATTAGAATCTCAATTCGACTCAGAAAATAATCTGATGTCAGAAACAGAAAATCATCTCCTCGTTGGGGGATGGATAAACGGAGGAGGAGGAAGAGGCGGTTGGATTGACACCAACAGAGGTAGTTTCATCAATAATCGTCGTGGTTGGGATAATTGGAGAGGTTGGGATGACTGGGGAAGATGGACAAATCGTAGTCCTTGGCGTAATGTTAGCGGTTTCCTCAATCGCCGATAAGATTATTTCTCATAGACATCTGGTAGAAATTATTTTTTATCGCTATCAAAACGCTTATGTTTCGGATGGGGGGAAAGGGTGATGAGGGGAGAGGGGGGATTTTTTTCTAATAATTGATTAATAGTTAAAAACATCTGTATCTCTCACTATCTGTTAGTTTTAGAAGTTGACATTTTTGAGAATAAAAACGCCCTGCTAACCCTCCTTAATAAAGGGGGAATTATTAAATTACAATTAATTTTACCATGATTGTTGCCCAAAAAAAGATTGACTTTTTATCAGAAAAAGAGCAAGAATTCGGTCCTATTTCTCTAGTAGTTATTCAACCTAATTCTTTCTGTAATTTAGATTGCGATTATTGTTATTTGCCCGATCGCAATTTACAAAATAAGTTATCATTAGAGTTAATTGAACCTATTTTTAAAAATATTTTTACCAGTGCTTTTCTTAGAGATAATTTTACGGTATGTTGGCACGCTGGTGAACCTCTAACTATGCCCATTTCTTTTTATAAATATGCTTTTGAGATTATCGAAAATACCAGTAAAAAATATAATCAACAGGGGTTTAATTTTAATTATTCTTATCAAACTAACGGTACATTAATTACTCAGAAATGGTGTGATTTTTGGCGTGATTACCCTGTTAGTATTGGAGTAAGTATTGATGGACCTGCTTTTTTACACGATGCCCACCGTAAAAATAGAAAAGGCGGTAATTCTCATGAATTAACCATGAGAGGAATTAGATATTTACAACAAAATAATATTCCCTATAACACTATTTCTGTGATTACTAAAGATTCCCTTGATTATCCCGATGAAATGTTTAATTTCTTCGCAGAAAATGAAATTTATGATCTGGCTTTTAATATGGAAGAAACCGAGGGAGTAAATGATTCTAGTTCCTTAAATGGGACTGAAGTTGAGCAAAAATATCGCTATTTTATAGAAAGATTTTGGCAGTTAGTTAGGGAAAGTAAATTACCATTTTTTATCAGAGAATTTGAAAGTTTAATCGGATTAATTTATCATCAAAAAAGATTAACTTCTACAGAAATGAATCATCCTTTTGCGATTATTAATATTGATTATCAAGGCAATTTTTCTACTTTTGATCCCGAATTATTATCGGTAAAAACTCCCGAATATGGTGATTTTATTTTCGGTAATATTTTAACTGATTCTTTAGAGTCTATCTATAAAACTGAAAAGTTTAAAAGAATTTATCAAGAAATGAAAAAGGGTGTTCAATTATGTGCTGAAACCTGCGATTATTTTGGTTTATGTGGCGGTGGTGCAGGAAGTAATAAATATTGGGAAAATGGCACTTTTGCTTCTAGTGAAACTCAAATTTGTCGTTACCGTGTTAAAATTCTCACAGATGTTTTATTAGATGCGATCGAACATTCTTTAACGGGTTAAACAGTGTTCAACCCCTACAAGTCCATAAAGATAGATTCTCTCGATGCCTAGTTTAATTGTAAGACTGCTTTAACTAGATCAGAGTGCTTGTCTAACTGAAAACCTAGCTTTTGACAAAGATTTTGCATCCCCATATTTTCAGGGAGAATTTCCGCAATAATTGACTTAATTCCCTCTTGCTTGGCTATTTCAATCAGTTTTTGCCCTAAAAGAGTACCTAAGCCCTGTTTTTGACACTTATCCTTCACTAACATCCCCAATTCCGTGGATTCGGGTGTGCCATGGACTTTACTTAGACGTGCGATCGCCATTATTTCTTTTTCTTTACTATCAGGTTGTACCGATTCTGCTACTAGGGCAATTTCCTGATCATAGTCGATAAAGCAAATACGAGCAAGACGTTCGTGGGAAATAAGAGATTTATGGCTAATAGAGTGGAAATATCGCAGATAAACGCTTTCTTGAGACAAATCTCGGCAAAAATTGACTGCTTCTGGTTCGTCTTCGGGGCGAATAGGGCGAATTATCACCTCTCTACCGTCACTTAGTTGACTATGGGAGAGGTATTGATTTTGTGGGTAATGGTTTCAGAATGGAGTTTTAACACCACGGGATAACCGATTTTTTCCGAAGCCGCGATCGCATCTTCCATATTTTCAGCGATAATAGTTTCAATAATAGGGATACCATAAGCCTTTAATAATTGTTTAGACTCATATTCCGTTAAAAGAGTGCGATTTTGCACACGCACATGATTGATGATATTCTCAGCAATATCACGACTAATGAAATCATCAGACTCCCCAAAACTAGGAGTTTCATACAAACCCCGTAAATTATAACTATAACGCCACATCAAATTAAATAAACGGGCGGCATCATCAGGATAAGGTTGGGTGTAAATATGGGCATTATTGAGGATTTCTGAACCTTTGGCAACGGTTTCTCCCCCCATCCAACTAGCCAACACGGGTTTATCCTTGATCTTTTCTGCCACTTTCACCAAAGCCTCCGCCGTTTGAGTGGGATCAGTCATGTCTTGAGGGGTTAAAATGACTAATAAACCGTCACTATTGGGATCTTTTGCGGCAATTTCAAGGGCTTGAGCGTAGCGATCGGGTTTTGCATCCCCTAAAATATCAATAGGATTACTATGACTCCAATGGGTGGGAAGAATCTTGTTTAATTCCTCCACAGTAGTTTCACTCAATTTAGCCAACTTCCCTTCACCCCATGTTAGCGCATCGGTAGCCAAAACTCCCGGTCCTCCGGCGTTGGTTAAAATGGTTAAATTCCTACCCTTCGGGCGAGGTTGTTTTGCTAAAATCTCCGTCATGTTAAATACTTCTTTGACGGTATCTACCTGTAAAACGCCACTACGACGAAACGCCGCTGCCAATACCTTATCACTGCTACTTAATGCCCCAGTATGGGATGCGGCTGCCTTTGCTGCTTCTTGGGTGCGCCCACCTTTGATAACGATAATCGGTTTTGATAATGCCACTTCCCTTGCGGCGGAAATAAAGGATCTCGCATCACCGATGGATTCCATATAAATTACGATACTTTTAGTCAACGGATCATCACCAAAGTAGTAAATTAGATCGCCCCAATCCACATCCAACATCGAACCGATGGAGATAAAGGCACTAAAACCGACAAAGGGATGGGTAATTAAATTCCATAATAATTTGCGTCCGACACTACCTTCTTTTTCTGATGCACCAATTAACGCCACAGACTTGGGAGCAAACATGAAGTTTAATGGGTTGTAGTGATACCGCATGATGTCATGGGCTTTTTCTGTTGCCATAATTATTCCTTGCTTTTGTTGAATGCTTTGATATTAGGGTGCGATCGAATCCACATAAATTATTTTGTATTCCGTATTTTCAGCTTACCTCAGTTAATTTTTTCCTCAACGATAATTTATGATTACTTTATATTTTTAGAAGTTATTCACCCAAATCTTTGATGGAAAGGTAATCACCATCATGAAAGGATTACGATAATTGCGTGCGATCGCTTCTGGAATAGTTCCTAAAGTGGGAAAAACCCTCAAATTATTTTCTACGATTGTAAATAAAATCATTGACATACTCCCCCACTAAACCCTACGGGCTATAGTGGGGGATTCTGAACAG
>CAYPDC010000075.1:0-19030 GCA_964409355.1 uncultured Cyanobacterium sp. | reverse complement strand
TATTGCATCAAAATCATCAGGAATTAGAGAATTTACAACAAATTATTAATCGTCAAGAAAATGATATTAAAGAACTATATAATATTATTCAGAATAAAGATTCTCACATTGAAAATATTGAGCTATTATTGCATCAAAATCATCAGGAATTAGAGAATTTACAACAAATTATTAATCGTCAGAAAAATGATATTAGAGAACTCTATAATATTATTCAAAATAAAGATTATCATATTGAAAATATCGATAAATTACTCCAACAAAATCACAATGAATTAGTAAAAAAATATCAGCAAATAGATGAGTTAAATAGACAATTAAATCAGGCTTCTTTGGAATTAAATCACACTCAACAACAATTAAGCCAGACTCAAATAGAATTAAATCACACTCAAGGGAAACTGAATGAATCTAATATCATGATTGAAACAATGGAAAATAGTAAGTTTTGGAAGATGCGCAATTTATGGTTTTTATTTAAAAGTCAAATTATTGCTAATAAATAGGGTTTGCTGAAAAAGTATTTGGGTTAAGGTAGAAGTCTGCAAGTCAGGAGAAATACTTACAAATCAACGTGTTTAGTCTAATAGACATCTCCAAAAATTAACATTTTTTCAGCGTATTTCGGGCTTCTAGCCCGATTTCTGGAGAAGTCTAATGCTTGGTTTTAGGAGGTGTTGATTATGACGCCTTTGTTACTCACATAAGATTCCTGATTGCTATAATTTATCGTAACCACATTGAAAAAGACTGAATTACAAACTTTAAAAAGTAGGTAAAATCATCCAGAATAAACCCACTAAAGTTAGGCTCATTATGCCAATTAATTGATCAAAATTTTCTAAAATACGAGGCAATTTGATAGTGAGTTTTTTAATCACCATGAGATAAATTAACCAACCAATTAAGACAGTAATTAGGGCTTTAATAATATTACTGAGAGTGTAGGTTGATAAATAGAAACCATTAGCAAAAATTAAACCTAAAAGTAGAAAAATAATACCAAACCAATAACCCTGATTCTGTTTAACTATTTTGACTGATGTATCATGGGGTAAAAAGATAAATTTAGCAAAAGAAATAGCAGTGCCTACGGCAGCAATATTCATTAAAATTATTTGCCATGATTCGAGATTTTTGACAGTTAATACTTTGGCGCAATACCCTGCTAATAGTGGCACTCCTGAAATGGATAAACTGGCGATAAGTAAAGCTATCCAGAGGTAAGTATTAATGGTTGTGTGTTTTAATTCTTTTAGATTTCGAGTGGGTAATAATCCTGCCATTAAAAATAAAGAGGATTTCACTAAACCGTGAGAAAGTGCATAAATTCCTGCTACGGGAGGAGATGCTAACACAAATCCTAACTGCGACACGGTATGAAAAGCCAACATTCTCTTAACATCGCTTTCAAATATGGCATAAGAAACCCCTAGCAAAGCCGTGGCTACGGCAACAATCCGCACAATGAGATCCATCTCCTCCACTTCTAAAGCAAGTCGAATCAGAGGATATATCCCCGCTTTGACAACGATTCCCGAAAGTAATGCAGATACGGGTGTCTCGGCAGAAGCATGGGTAAGGGGAAGCCATAATCCAGAGACAAACACTCCCCCTTTGACTAATAATCCTAACAGAATAAGCGCGATCGCTTCTGATGGTGCATTAATTAAACCATCAAAACTAAAAGAATTATTGGCTTTATAAGCTAAAATTGCGCCAACGAGATAGAATAACATTGCTACATTACTAACAAATAAATATCGCAATCCTATCCAAATAGTTTTATCACTGCGAGGATAAATAATGAGTAGAAAAGCGGCAATACTAATCACCTCAATGGCAACATAAAAACTAATAAAATCATAGCCAACAAAACAGGCATTAATGCTACCATAAAGAATCATTAATTGAGTGTAGAAAAAAACTTTTCTTTTTTCCTGCCAACAGTAAAGTGAAACTGCAATGGTAACGAGAGCATTAGTAAGGATAAAATAACCACTAATTTTGTCTATAAATAGAGTATTGCCAAAATTATCTAATAATAGTAAAGTTAAATTTTCTCCCGAAGCTAACAACCAGATAGGATATAAAGTGGATATGAATAAGACTCCTAAACTAAAAAACTGGGAGTATTTCGGCAATAAATAAACAATAAAACCTGCAAGAAAAGGTAAAGTTAACCAGATTAAAGTGATAGTATTAGTATTCATCATAATAAAAATTAAAAATTAAATAATTCTTCATTCTTCATTTTTTCCTATTTGCTGAAAGTCTCCTCGATTTCGTCAATTTCTAAAGTAGGATTATCCACAGCTAATTTCATCACTCCGACTAGCATTAAAGCCTGAATGGAAAAACCGATGACAATAGCGGTTAAAATTACGGCTTGGGGTACTGGATCTGCGTAATCAATGTTCTCCTTAGCGGTAAGAATAGGGGTAAAAAAGCCTTTTCTTGAGGCAATTAAAACATAATAAGCGATAACTCCCGAACTCATCACATCCATACCCATAATTTTCATCATCAGATTCTTTTTGAGTATCATCCCCAGAAATCCACAGATAATCGTCGCCAGAATAAATGCTTCTAAAATAATCATCAATTGAAATTAAAATAGTAAAAAATAAATATTTGTATCAATCTTAATAGATATTAGTCTATAAGTTAAGGTCTAATATAAAATATATTTTCACTTTTGACTATATTTATAACTGAGTTCGGAGTTCAGAGTTCGGAATTGGGAGTTAAAATTAACAGATTTTGACAAAAAAAGTGACTCTCTTGCAGTGAGTGTGATAGAACCAAAAAGTAAATAAAAAGCTATAATTTTACTAAAAGCATTGACATTTTAAATATGAATATGGTATTCACGGAGACTTCCTCTAACCATAGCCTCAACTTTTTACCTTTAAGACTTTTAAGTATTCAAGAATATAATTTAATGGCAGAAGTGGGTATTTTGACAGATGAGGAAAAGGTAGAGTTAATTAACGGGCAAATTATTACTATGTCACCGCAAAAAAGTTTTCATGCCGCAGCTATTACTCGCACAAATCGTTTATTTACCAAGCAATTAAATCAGATACTAATTAGACTGCAATTGCCGATTATCATTAATGATTTCTCTCAACCAGAACCAGATATTGCTATTGTTAAATATGATGCCTTAGATTACGACGATCGCCACCCTTCTGCCACAGAAGTTTATTTAATCATCGAAATAGCCGATACAACTTTGAAAACGGATTTAGAAGTGAAACGTCAGCTTTACGCCTCTGGCAATATTCCCGACTACTGGGTATTAGATCTTAAACAAAGACAATTATACGTCTATCGGCAGTCCAATGGACAAGATTATCAGAAAATAATGATTTTAACCGACGAAGATTCGATCGCGCCTCTACATTTTCCTGAGATTCAAATTAAAGTATCAGAAATGTTACGTCCGATGGAAGTAGAGAAAAAAATCATCTCATAGTTTGAAACAGTAAGTTAAAATAAAGGTTAACATTTGTAACGAAAATTAAAAAACCTTTATAAAACGACTCTATATTATTAAGAACTATGCACCATCGTCTCATTACTAAATTTGTTCTTGTTTTCCTCGTCACCTTAGTCAGTGTAACAACTTGGTTATTTTCTCCCATCTCTCCTGCCTATGCCGTTAACAATCCCGAATTATTACCCGAAGAAGTAACTCCCGTGGTTGATTTGGCTAACTATTTACCCGATTTACAGCAAGAATCTTTAATCGAAGAAATTGATCAATTTGAACAAGAAACAGGTTGGAAATTAAGGGTTTTAACCCAGTACGAGCGTTCTCCCGGCAGAGCAGTAATTAAATTTTGGGGGTTAGACGATCGCAGTATTCTGTTAGTAGCCGATGGAAAAGGCGGAAATTTATTGGCTTTCAGTGTTGGAGATGATGTCTATGACTTGTTACCTCGTACTTTTTGGATTGAATTACAAACTCGCTTCGGCAATATGTATTATGTCAGAGAAAATGGAGAAAATAATGCGATCGTTAATACTATTGATACAGTAAAAGGTTGTTTAGCTAAAGGGGGTTGTTTAGTAGTACCCGGATTACCAAAAGAGCAATGGATTTTAACTTTAGTCACTTCCGTTGTTGGCGGTGTAATTTTTGGTTTAGCGGCATTACCACGAAAAAAAGGACAAATTTTTGCTTGGCAGTGGGTGTTAATCATTTCTCCCTTATGGGGAATACTTTTCTTTGCTTTTGGCATGGGTCCTGTAGTTTCTCGAACTTCTGATTGGTTGCCTTTATTCCGTAATATTATCGGTTTTGCCTTAGGGGCGTTAGTGGCTTATTTTTCTCCTTTACTCAATCAGCAAAGTGCTTCAGAAACTTAATATCACCTGAGTTCGATATAAAATCTTCGGTAGTGTAAAGGTATTGCGGTGTTAGGGGGAAAAATTCACAAAAATTAATTTTTGTAAATTGATATTTACTTTAATCTTATTGAATAAAATTAGTGATAAGTATTTTTAATAGTCTATATTTAGGCAATTTGCTCCCCATTATCTTTCCCCATCACTCTAAAAACATTATGAAACAACGATCATAAAAAATATAAATATTTTAAAACTTCTATCTACTCTTAATCTTATATAATAAGCATAGGTTATAATAAAAGCCGATAACAATTTCATTTTTAATGTGTATAGAATATTGACCATTTATCCTTTACTATTTTTATCAGACTTGCTTAAATAGTAAGAGAAAATTTTTGTTAATTGTTCATCAAAGGAAATAGAATATGGCAACTTATAATGTAACTTTAATTACTCCCGACGGCGAACAAACTATTGAAGTACCCGATGATGAGTATATCCTTGATGTTGCTGAAGAACAAGGTTTAGATTTACCTTATTCTTGTCGTGCTGGTGCTTGTTCTACCTGTGCTGGTAAACTCGTTGAGGGTACTGTTGATCAATCTGATCAGTCTTTCTTAGATGATGATCAAATCGAAGCTGGATATGTTTTAACTTGTGTTGCTTATCCTACTTCTGATTGTAAAATCGAAACTCACAAGGAAGAAGATTTATACTAATTCGTTAGTTTTTTGATTCTGGTTGTTAGGTGTTTGGTTGCGGCCTTTAGAATTACAAGATTATTCTTCTACCTCAACCTAACCTAACCTCACTAGAACTAAAGATAACTCTGAACTCCCCACTCCGAAACTCCATTTAAAAGCATTTTTCGAGGATAAAGACGTTACCTTGATTCCCTCTACCGATACGCAAATCACCATCTAAGTAGGTAATTTCTAACCACCCCCCCTCATTGTCATTATTCCAGAAAAAGATGCGATCGCCCCAATTTAAGTTTAAATCTAGTGCGGGAAAGACTTTACCCATTTCAATTTTATTAATTAAGTCTTTGGGTGAAAGATAACCTAAAACCTTTTGTAAGCCAATAATAGAACGTTGGAAACGGACATTGACTCGTTTATTCGATACCATATCAGTTTTAGCGGCAACGCTAATTAAGCCTTCAAGAAAAGGTAAACCTATTATCTCAGCAATATTGTAAATATTACTCCCCTCAGTACGGATACACTGATAAATTTCTCCCAATTTAACTAAAGGCAAGTTATCCAAGCCTAAAATACTTTTGCTGGTGGTATATAACAATCTCCAATCACCATTGAGTAATTCTGGGTGTTTTAAAGGATCAACATTGGGGTTATGATCTTCTAATCGTTCTACAGCCGTAAGAATTTGTACTTTATCCTTTTCTGTGGCTAATAAACCTCTATTTTTACCTGCGATGGCATCTAACAATTCTTTTTTATAATCAACCATGACTTATATTTTAACAAATGCTATAATGATAAATTGCTCAACATTTAACTATTAAATAGTTTATGAAAAATCCGGCTTTGCGTAAAGAGAAACGCTATGAACCTGCCCCCGTTATTCCCTTAAAACAAGATGGATCTCTTTTAGATTGGTTAGAAGCAAATAACCGTATTATTTACAGAGAGGAAAGAGAAGATAGATTCATTGATCCAAACCTCACAGAAGAAGAAGAAATTACTGATTTAATTGACGCAGAGGAGGAAGAATTTGATCCTGATGATTTAACCGATTTAGATGGCATCGACGATGACAGCGATCTAATTTAACCTCAGTTCGTTGAAAATAAAAAAATCAATGGTAAAACAGGCATCTTGCCTGTGACGTGATAGTTAATTAATCAGACATCTCCAGAAATTATTTTTTATTGGCTTGTAGTAAGGGCTTTAGCCCTTAAAATGTCAACTATTGGAGAAGTCTATTAGACATAAATAATTGGATTTTATTGCTAAAATTATGGAAAAAATTATTAAAGTGGGTGTATTGGGTTTTGGTGGTTTAGGACAAGCCGCCGCAAGGGTTTTACAGCCTAAATCTCAAATGCGGTTAGTGGCAGTAGCTGATCAAAAAGGCTATGCTTATAATCCCGAAGGCTTAAATCCTGATACTCTAATCTCAATCTATCATCAACAGGGTTCGAGTGGTTATTTCCCTAAATATGGGGTTTTAAGTAATGATAGCATTGCCGATTTAATCGCTACCGCCGATGTGGATGGCTATTTTCTCGCTTTACCGAATCTCCCTAATACCTTCATGGCAGATGTGACTCGTCAATTCATCGCCTCTGGATGGCGTGGCGTGTTGGTGGATGCGTTAAAACGTACCAGTGCAGTGGAGCAATTATTAACCCTTCAAAACGACTTACAAAAAGTGGGCATTACCTACTTAACAGGTTGTGGTGCAACGCCGGGGTTATTGACGGCGACAGCTTCTTTAGCGGCACAAAGTTTTGCTGAGGTGCATCAAGTGAAAATTACTTTTGGGGTTGGTATTACTAATTGGGAGGCTTATCGTGCTACTATTCGAGAAGATATTGCCCATTTGCCTAATTTTGATGTGGATAAGGCTAAAGCTATGACTGATGAGGAAGTATCGGCTTTATTAGATAAAACTAACGGTATTTTGGCGTTAGAAAACATGGAACACGCTGATGATATTATCTTAGAATTAGCAGGAATATGCGATCGCACTCAGGTTTCTGTGGGTGGTGTGGTAGATACCCGTAACCCCAAAAAACCTTTAAGTACAAATGTTCAGTTGACGGGACGTACATTCGAGGGCAAAATATCCACCCATACTTTTATTTTAGGTGATGAAACCAGTATGGCGGCCAATGTTTGTGGTCCTGCCTTGGGTTATTTGAAAGCAGGTATTAAACTCCACAGTAAGGGGATTCACGGTTTGTTAACCTGTGCGGAAGTTATGCCCTCTTTCGTCAATTAACCATGTACAATGAATAATGAATAATTAACAAGAAAAGAGTTCCAAAGTTATATCGCAGTTCGTTAAATCAGTCATCGATAAATTATCTTGAAGTTTTGTTAGGTTACGTTTTCGCTAACCTAACCTACAAATTTATTTATTTCTTAATTCTTAATTTTTAATTCTTAATCCATCCATGAAACCAGTACCCCCAGAAGTATTAGAACAAGTTGCAGAATATTTTAATATTCTCAGTAATCCCATGCGTTTGCAGATTCTCAATTTGTTGGGGGAGGGGGAAAAGTGTGTGCAGGAATTAGTAGAAGCAACCAAAACCAGTCAGGCTAATGTATCTAAGCATTTAAAAATTATGTTTCAAGCGGGAATAATTAATCGTCGTCCTGAAGGTACTTCTGCTTACTATTATATTGAAGATTCATTGATATTTGATTTGTCTCACTTGGTTTGTAATCATCTGGCGGACAAGATCGAGAAACAGGCATTGAAGTTTCGCAATTTACCCATTGCTAAGAAAAGCTAATTTTAAATGATATAAAGTAGAGAGCTTTTTATGAAAGGTTTAAGGTTAATTTGGCTCTCTTACTTTAAGTATGTAAATTACTGGTTAGGGTAGGGAAAAGGAAAGAGGGAAAAGTGAATTTCTAATAATAAGGTGATTTCTAATAATAAATATACCTGCATAATCCCCCCTAACCCCCCAAAACATAAAGGGGGAATTATAAGGAAGATTGGTAAATTCTTTCTTGGAAACCGCCTAAATTAGACTTCTCCAGAAATTATGATCTTTGAAGGGTATTTCGGGCTTCTAGCCCGATTTCTACCAGATGTCTATTATAAACTTTTAATTTTTATTTTACTATAAGCACTATTTAATAAAAGTTATAGAACTTATTTTCTATTAATTTACCATAACTACTGTAGAAGAACCAAAAGACTGAACTCAGGTAATTGCGAATTCCTAGCTGAATTATTCCAAGCCAATGTCACTACTACGTTTATATTGACGATAAGCGGCGAAAAATAAACCCATTAAAGTAACGGGAATTAATCCTAAAACAATACCAAGTAATAAGGGTTCTATCATTAATGTTGTCCTCAATCAAAAATATTTTTAAAGATATGATTTAAAGTTCATTAGAATTATATCTCTATCAGGAAAAATAGGAAACACTCAAGTTAACTTTTTTTAGTTGTAGGGCATTTGTCACTACAGACACCGAACTAAAAGCCATCGCCCCTCCTGCGATAATCGGATTCAATAATAGTCCAAAAAAGGGATAAAAAATTCCTGCGGCTACGGGAATACCAATCACATTATAGATATAGGCAAAAAACAGGTTTTGTTGAATATTCTTCATGGTGGCTTTACTCAATTTAATGGCGGAGACAAGGGTTTGTAAATCTCCAGAAATTAATGTTATATCACTAGATGCGATCGCAACGTCTGTCCCAGTACCAATAGCGAAGCCAACATCAGCTTGAGCGAGGGCAGGGGCATCGTTAATACCATCTCCCACCATTGCCACTAATTTTCCCTGATTTTGCTGAAATTCCTTAATTTTTGCCATTTTTTCATCAGGGCGTACTTGAGCATAAAATCGTCTAATCCCTGCTTCTTGGGCAATTTTTGCCGCCGTTTGCTCATTATCCCCCGTTAACATGATTACTTCTAAACCCATTTTTTGTAAATTCTGGATGGCAGTTTTAGATGAGGGCTTGAGGCTATCCGCAAGGGCAAATAACCCAACTAGATCGCTCTCTATGGCTATCCAAGCGTTAGTTTTAGCAAAAACTTCATTATTGCACAAACTCTCTAATTTGCTTGTATTAATGCCCAATTCCTGAAACCATTTTTTTGTCCCCATGCGTACTAATTTGCCTTGAATGATCCCTTTCACACCACAACCAGAAACCGCCTCGAAGTTGTTTACTTCTAATTTGTTTATATTTTGTCTTTGAGTATATTCGATAATAGCTTCAGCGATGGGATGTTCAGAATTTGCCTCTAAACTAGCAACATAAGTTAAAATCTCTTTCTCTGTTTCCGTGCCGTTAACGGTGATAAAATCCATTACCACTGGTTTGCCGACTGTTAAAGTGCCTGTTTTATCCAAGACAATGGTTTTGATTTTGTGGTTTTTTTCCAAACTACTCGCATCTTTAATTAAAATACCGTGACTTGCACCCAAACCAGTGCCAACCATAATCGATGTCGGAGTGGCTAATCCTAAAGCGCACGGACAAGCGATAATTAAAACATTGATAGAGGCGATTAAGGCTAAAGTAAAATTATCCCCTATTAACCACCAGATGAGAAAAGATGCGATCGCAATCACTATGACCACAGGCACAAACCACCCCGTAATTTGATCAGCCAATTTTTGAATAGGTGCTTTACTGGATTGGGCTTGTTTTACTAATTCCACAATTTGGGCTAATACGGTATCTTTGCCGATTCTAGTGGCTTTAAACTGAAAACTCCCCGTTTTATTAATAGTAGCTCCGATTACTTCATCTCCCACCGTTTTCCTCACAGGATCAGACTCTCCCGTCACCATACTTTCATCAATGGAAGACTCTCCCTTAATTATTTCTCCGTCCACTGGTATTTTTTCCCCCGGACGTACTATAATAATTTCATCAATTTTAACTTTCACAATGGGGATCTCCTGCTCATTTCCATCTCGAATGACTCTAGCGGTTTTCGCCCCTAACTGTAATAGCTTTTTAATGGCTTCGGAAGTTTGACTTTTTGCCCGATGCTCTAAAAACTTACCTAAGAGAATTAAGGTAATAATCACCGCCGCCGATTCATAGTAAACATCCGCTTGTAAACCTTGATTTTCTAACCATTGAGGGAAAATTGTCACTACCAATGAATAGAAATAAGCCGCCCCAGTACCTAAAGCCACAAGGGTATTCATATTAAAACTACGGTGTTGAAGGGCAGAAAATGCACCAGTGAAAAACGATCGCCCACACCAAAACATGACGGGAGTAGTTAATACTAGCTGTAACCAGGGATTATGTAACCACATGGGTATAAAGGGAATATATAAACCCGTCATCATGGGCAATGAGGTAATGATGAGAAAAGCACTTATTACCCCTCCCACGATTAATTTATTGACGAAATCTCGACTTTCTTGCTGTTTATTTTCTTCATCATCGGTAAATAGATTATCTGTGTCATCGATAAAGGCTTGATAACCGATATTTTCCACTACTTGCCCAATGGTTTCGATATTGGTTAATTGAGGATTATAAGTCACACTAGCTTCTTCTAGGGCATAATTAACGATACATTCTTCTACCCCTTCGGTGCGATTAATTGCTTTTTGAATACTGTTGGCACAAGCGACACAACTCATGCCTCTTAACTGTAGGGTTTGCTTTTCTAATTGGTTTGTGATCATGATTGTCTCGACTGGGATGCTAATTTAGGCTTATTTTCAGCGTAAACTTTCTAGTTAACTGGAATGTCAAAGAAAATTTAAGAAAAAATCAGAACTAAATTAGAAAGATCAAGTTAACCTGAATGTAAAAGACATTATTGATCAGAAATTGTTTATGACCAAAAGAACATTTGGAGTGATTGGATTAGCGGTAATGGGGGAAAATTTAGCCCTGAATGTGGAAAGTAGAGGTTTTCCCATTGCTGTCTATAATCGCACCCCTGCTAAAACCGATGAGTTTATGGCAACTAGGGCGCAAGGTAAAGATATTAAAGCCGCCTATTCCTTAGAAGAATTTGTGCAAACTTTAGAGCGTCCCCGTAAAATATTGGTAATGGTAAAAGCAGGTGCGCCTGTAGATGCGGTTATTCAACAATTAAAACCCCTGCTTGAAGAAGGAGACATGATTATCGATGGCGGTAATTCCCTCTATGAAGATACGGAAAGAAGAACTAATGAACTAGAGCCTACGGGCTTAGGTTTTGTAGGAATGGGGGTTAGTGGTGGAGAGGAAGGTGCTTTAAATGGTCCTTCTTTGATGCCGGGGGGTACTGCTTCTGCTTATAATGAATTAGAGCCTATTCTAACCAAAATTGCGGCACAGGTGGACGATGGTGCTTGTGTTACTTATATTGGGCCCGGTGGTGCTGGACATTATGTGAAAATGGTACATAATGGCATTGAGTATGGGGATATGCAGTTAATTGCTGAGGCTTATGATTTACTGAAAAAAGGTTTAGGCTTAAGCAACGATGAGTTACACGGGGTTTTTGCTGATTGGAATACCACTGATGAGCTAAATTCCTTTTTAATCGAAATTACTGCGGATATTTTCCGTAAAAAAGATGATTCAACCGATGGTTATTTAATCGATTATATCCTAGATTCGGCAGGACAGAAAGGCACTGGACGTTGGACGGTTGTAAGTTCTCTGGAATTAGGTGTACCTATCCCCACTATCTATGCGGCGGTGAATGCAAGGGTGATTTCTGGTTATAAGGATGAGAGAATTGCCGCTAGTCAGGAATTAACGGGGGTTACTGGCAAGTTTGAGGGCGATGTTAAGGAATATATCGGTAAAATCCGAGATGCTTTATATTGCTCTAAAATGTGTTCCTATGCTCAAGGTATGGCTTTAATTGCTAAGGCTTCGGCGGAATATAACTTTAATATCAATCTCCCTGAAGTTGCTCGTATTTGGAAAGGGGGTTGTATCATCAAGGCTGGTTTCTTAGGCAAAATCAATAAGGCTTTTACCGATAATCCTAGTTTACCTAATTTACTCCTTGCTCCTGAGTTTAAACAAAGTATCCTCGATCGTCAACAGGCTTGGCGTGATGTCTTAATCTTGGCTAATAGTCTAGGTATTCCTATTCCAGCTTTTAGTGCTTCTTTGGACTATTTTGATAGTTACAGGTGCGATCGCCTCCCTCAAAATTTAACCCAAGCACAACGGGATTATTTTGGGGCGCATACTTTTGAACGCACTGACACACCAAGAGGAGAGTTTTTCCACGCCGATTGGCTGTAAAACAATTAACAATTAACAATTAACAATTAAATCCCACTGGGGTGATATTAAACAACTGCTATTCTGGTATCTAACGGAGGTGATTAAAGGTATAATCGAAATTCGTGATCAAAATTGAGAGAAAAAATTTATTTATGAGCAATACTTATACGGTAAAAATTCATAACTTAGGGCAATGTTATACCATACAAGTACCTGAAGATAAAAAAGTTTTAGATATAGCACAACAACAAAACATAGAACTTCCTTCTTCCTGTAATGCAGGAGTTTGTACTACTTGTGCCGCTAAAATTATTTCTGGTGAAGTAGAACAGAGTGAGGGAATGGGTTTATCCCCTGAGTTACAGTCAGAGGGTTATGCTTTACTTTGTGTTTCTTATCCTCGATCGAACTTAGAAATAGAAACGGGGAAGGAGGATGAAGTGTACGATCGCCAGTTTGGACAAGGAAATTAACCAGAGTTCGGAGTTTGGGAATAACCTTCCCCATTACTCATTATTTATTACTCATTACTAAGGACCCACTTTAGAAATACATAAATACTGATCTTGTAAATATTCTTGGGCTACTCTTTGTATATCTTCGATAGAGACATGACTGATTTGTTGGGGAAAAATAGCATCATACTCAATGCCTAAGCCGAGTGTTTCATACCAACCAAATACTTGGGCAAATTCCCCATTGGTTTGTTTGCTTAAGGCATATTGCCCTAAAAGTTTATTTTTTGCCGTCTGAATTTCATCGGTAGTTAATGGAGTCTCTCTCAGTCTTTTTAACTCGTTATATAACCCTTCTTGGGCTATTTCTCCATTTTGAGGTGCTGTGCCTAAATAAACCACAAATTGCGATTTATCGAGTCTGGTGGGGTAAAATGCAGAAACATCGTAGGCTAAACCCCTTTTTTCCCTTAATTCTACAAATAAACGGCTAGAAAGTCCATTTCCTAAATAAGTAGTTAGTAATTTAAACACGGGATAATCCGGATGAGTCATTTCTGGTACAAGATAACCCATCATAATAATCGCTTGTTGGGTTGCTTGTTCAATGTGATGCGATCGCGCCTGTGGGGGGAATAAAAATTTATCTTTCACTGAATCAATTTTAATGACAGCGTCTTCGGGAGGAAACCAATCCCCAAAAATCTTCTCAACCAATTCTTGAGCAGTATCTAAATCAATGTTTCCTGCTAAACTGATGACGAGGCGATCGGGTCTAAAATGTTGTTGATGATAATATCTTAAATCATCCTCCGTCAAATTTGCCACGGTTTCCTCAGTACCCAAAAGAGAAAAACCATAAGGATGTTGCCCATAAATCATTTCCCTTAGCTGAGAAAAAGCGACATTAAAAGGTTGTTCTTTTTGAGAGAGAATATTTTGTAAAGTGAGATGCTTTTCTAAGGCAATTTCTTCGGGAGGAAAAGAAGGATAACGAATGATTTGTGCCGCTAAACTCAGAATTTCAGGAAAATCCTCGGTAATAGTTTTCATACTAACGAGAAAATAATCACTAGAAGTATCCGTGCCTAAAGCCGCACCAATAGATTCTACTTTCTCTGCAATTTCTAGGGAAGATAGATCACGAGTACCCTTAGACATCACTGTCCCTAAAAGATGAAATACACCCGCCTGATGAGGTGCTTCCCATAACCCCCCCGCCTGACGACAAAATATCTTTCCTGCAATAATATCTGTAGTATAATTTTGTATTACGAGCAGGGTAATGCCATTACTCAACGTTGTTTTATGAATATATTTTTGGCTTTGTGTCACTGATTACGATGAACTTATTTTGAATAAAATGTCTCAAGATCGGAATGTGGAACTGAGTACAAATCTTTTCTACATCATATCACCAAAAGCAAGAAGCTAAAAGTAAAAGAGTTTAATTATGCTATAATAAAGCAATGATTTTGACATTCTTAGGAGTTTGAAACCTAAAAAAAAGGGGATTTTGACTATTTTTCAGTTTAAACATCTGTCAAACAAGTCAAATCAATCATTTTCATTCTCACATCAGTTATTACTAAAAATAACGTATCTTTTACACTTATGACACTTAGCCAAGAACGCATAGTACCTACTAACTTAACCAATGAAATGTCTCGCTCTTACTTAGAATACGCCATGAGCGTAATTGTAGGACGAGCATTACCCGATGCCAGAGATGGACTCAAACCTGTTCACCGACGCATTCTCTACGCTATGTATGAACTGGGTTTGACTGCCGATCGCCCCTTCCGTAAATGTGCGAGGGTGGTAGGGGAAGTTTTAGGTAAATATCACCCTCATGGTGATACGGCGGTGTATGATGCTTTAGTGAGAATGGCACAAGATTTCTCCATGCGTAACCCGTTGATTAATGGCCATGGAAACTTCGGTAGTATTGACAATGATCCTCCTGCGGCCATGCGTTATACCGAATGTCGCTTACAGGCTTTAGCGGTAGATGGTTTACTGCGAGATATTGAGTCAGAAACTGTTGATTTTATCGATAACTTTGATGGTTCTCAACAAGAACCCGTCGTACTACCTGCTCGGATTCCTCAATTGCTTCTTAACGGTGCGACGGGGATTGCGGTGGGTATGGCTACCAATATCCCCCCCCATAATCTCGGTGAGTTAATCAGTGGTGCGATCGCAATGATTCAAAATCCAGATATTACCGATTTGCAATTAATGGAATATATCCCCGCCCCTGATTTTCCCACAGGAGGGCAAATTTTAGGTCGTCAAGGCATTAAAGATGCTTACACTACTGGTAGGGGATCAATTACTATGCGTGGTGTAGCAAATATTGAAACCGTTAGGGCATCAGGAAGACAGGAAAAAGAGGCGATCATCATTACCGAATTGCCCTATCAAACCAATAAAGCGGCTTTAATTGAAAAGATTGCGGAATTAGTTAACGATAAGAAAATTGACGGTATTTCCGATATACGAGATGAGAGCGATCGCACTGGTATGAGAATTGTGATCGAATTGAAAAGAGACGCTTATCCGAGAGTAGTTCTTAATAATCTTTATAAACAAACAGCGATTCAGAGTAATTTTGGGGCAAATATGTTGGCATTAGTCAATAATGAGCCTCAATTACTAACCCTTCGTCAATTTTTACGGGTATTCTTAGATTTTCGTGTCGAGGCAATTACTAGACGCACCCGTTATCAACTCAGAAAAGCAGAAGAAAGAGATCATTTATTACAAGGTTTGTTAATCGCCTTAGATAACCTCGATGCAGTAATTAGGTTAATTCGGGCCGCCGCCGATACCGCTACAGCAAAACAAGAGTTAGTCAACGACTTTAACCTCTCGGAAACCCAAGCGGATGCTATTTTACAAATGCAGTTACGCCGTTTAACCGCCTTAGAAGCAGAAAAAATTGAGGCTGAACATCAGGACTTATTAACACAAATCACCGATTTTCAGGATATTCTAGCACGAGAAGAAAGAATTTACAGTATTATTGAGTCAGAATTAGACGAGATCAAAAAAGTTCACGCCACCCCCAGACGCACAGAAATTGTCCAAGCTGATGGAGATTTAGGGGATATTGACTTGATTGCGAACGAGCAAGTGGCCATTATCCTCACGAATCAGGGATATTTGAAAAAAATGCTAGTCAACACCTTTGAGGCACAAAATAGAGCCACCAGAGGCAAATCTGGGGCGAAAATCAAAGATGATGATGTAGTCGAACATTTCCTCACAGGCTGTGATCACGATCGCATCTTATTCTTCAGTGATAAAGGGGTAGTTTATGGCATTAATGCCTATCAACTCCCTGCATTGTCAAGAAATGCAAGAGGTGTACCCATTGTGCAGATGTTACCCGTTGCCGGGGATGAGAAAATTACCTCCATGGTAGCAGTAAGTGAATTTACGGATCACGAATATTTAGTCATGTTAACCCAAAAAGGCTTGATCAAAAAAACAGCCCTTTCTGCCTTTGCCAATATTCGTAGTAACGGCTTAATCGCTATTTCCCTCGCAGAAGGAGATCAATTACGGTGGGTAAGACTGGCCACTATCGATGATAGTATTTTAGTGGGTTCTCGTCAGGGCATGGCAATCCATTTCCACGCCGATAACGAACAGTTGCGTCCTCTTTCCCGTACAGCAAGAGGAGTTAAAGCCATGAAACTCCGTAAAGACGATGAAATTATCAGTATGGATATACTACCTGCTCAGATTACAGCTACCATTGCCGAAGCAGATGATCAAGAAGATGATACTTTAGATAATTTGGATAGTGAAGAAGAATTAACTAATGATACAAGTAAACAAGCCCCTTGGGCGTTAGCGGTGACAACAAGCGGTTATGGCAAAAGAGTCCCGGTTTCTCAATTCCGTTTACAAAGACGGGCGGGAATGGGCTTAAAAGCTATTCGTTTCCGCAAAAAAACCGAGGCTTTAGCGGCTTTGCGTATCGTTAATCCTGAAGACGAGTTTATGATTATCACCACCAGAGGTATTATTATTCGTTGTGATGTCAATGCGGTTTCCCTCCAATCCCGCCAAGCTAGTGGAGTGAAGGTGCAAAAATTAGATAGTGACGATGCGATCGCAGCTATTGCTTTAGTACCTCCTTCCGAACAAGAGGAAGAAACAGAACAAACTATCACCTGAGTTCGATGTAAAATTTAAGGAGCAAAATCATAATTTTTACTAGATTTCTAATGAATCTAATTCTTTTTTTTGGGCTTAAACGGTAGAAGATTTGCCAAGAATTTTTTACTGCTAAAGCCCAATTTTTTACTTAAACGAGTGACACCAGTAACCACTTCTCCCTCCGAGGGTAAAGATAGCTTCTCCTCTAATAATTCCTTGAGTTTAGTGCTAGTTAAAGGGCGATTTAATGCCCCTTTTTCCCCTAAAGAAATTGAGCCTGTTTCTTCGGAAACAACGATGCAAAGACAGTTATCTACTCTTTCCGTAATGCCCATTGCCGCCCGATGACGAGTGCCTAATTGTCTCGAAGCGGTGCGATCGGACAATGGTAAAATTACTCCTGCGGAAATAATTTCGTTACCCCGAATAAATACTGCACCGTCATGGAGTAGGCTTTTGGTTTGAAAAATAGTTTGTAACAATTCTTTACTAACGATGGCATTTAGTTTCACTCCCTGATTGAGAAAAATTCTTTCTTCAACAGTATTAAAGGTTTCTACAAGAATTAATGCTCCTACACGATTCTGAGATAAGTCTTTAACCGCTTCCACCATTTCGTCGATGGCACTATCTTCTTTGGGTAAGGAAGATTTAGAGACGGAGAAATCAAATTGCCATTTTCCTATTTGCTCTAAAAAACGTCTAAAATCCGATTGAAATGCCATCGCCATTGACAGTGAACAAATTAACACCAGTCTTTCGAGAAAAAAACTGAATATTTTGAATTGAAAGATGC
The DNA here is from genome assembly GCA_964409355.1 of uncultured Cyanobacterium sp. GTDB lineage: Bacteria > Cyanobacteriota > Cyanobacteriia > Cyanobacteriales > Cyanobacteriaceae > PCC-10605. Next base: position 1,309 of record CAYPDC010000075.1, on the reverse strand, counting down.
GATCGCTAAAATATAAACAAACAAAAAGGAATAACAATCCCCGAATCATCCATTGAGCGCGACGTTCTCTGATTAAAACCGTGAGATAATAACAAGAGAAAACGACTAAACCTAAATCGAGAAATTGACGGAGAAACTGAATAACTATGGTAGATAAATTGTCAGGAAAACCCGACCCAAACATCAAATTTTAACCCACTGTTACTAGATTTTTACTTACTCACACCAAGAATAACAAACTAATGAACAATGTACAATGAATAATGAACAATTGAGAGGTGTCAGGTATCATCTGATTAAGATTAATATATGAATCATCAATTAGCATTTCTAGGATTGGGGGTTATGGGCGCACCAATGGCGGAGAATCTAGCGAAAGCAGGATGTAATGTTAAAGTGTGGAATCGCACTAAAAATCGCCCTCATTTAGCTTCTTTATTGACGGAATCATCTTTAACAATGGTTGACACCATCGCTGATGCGGTAAAGTCAGCCGAGATTATTTTTACCTGTTTAGGAGATGTGCCAGATGTGGAAGAAGTCTTATTATCAGAGTCAGGGGTGATTAATTTTGCTCAACCTAACAGTATCGTAGTAGATTTTAGTACCATTGGCTCAGAGGCGGCGAAAAATATTGCAAATCAATTAGGAATGAAACAAATTCGCTTTTTAGATGCGCCAGTTTCAGGAGGAGATATAGGCGCACAACAAGGCACTTTAACCATTATGGTAGGCGGAAAAGAGGCAGATTTTGCTCAATGTTTGCCCTATTTGCAAATTATGGGTAAAAATATTACTCACTGCGGTGATATTGGTAGTGGGCAGGGGGTAAAATTGTGTAATCAGGTTTTAGCTAGTTTGCACATGGTGGCTTTATGCGAGGCGATGAAGTTGGCAGAGGCTCAAAATATTGATCCGAATCTGGTTGTCAAAGTTTGTAGCACAGGAGCGGCAGGTTCTTGGGCGTTGAGTAATCTAGGGAAGAAGGTGATTGAGGGGGATTTTCAACCGGGGTTTATGATTAAGCATATCTTAAAGGATTTACGCTTAGTACAGGAAACCCTCAAGGATAAGCATTTACCGGGGGTTGAGTTGGCAAATCAGTTGTTTCAAATTAGTGCGGAATTAAATGATGGGGAAGGTTATACCCAAGGCACTCAAGGGATGATTAATAGTTACTCACATTTTGCACCTGCTCAAAAATTGATTGGTTAGGGGGAGTAATGAATAATGAGTAGGGAATATTTAGCTCGTAGTTCGATATAAGAATTGTTGATTTAGGTAGGTTTCAGGTTTCGGGTTGCAGGTT